>NZ_JBXAWK010000031.1:0-73455 GCF_057291755.1 Kitasatospora sp. UYEF31 | reverse complement strand
GCTCGTCCGTGAGATCACTCGGGTACGGCTTGCGATCAGTCATCCCGCTACCCAAGCGAACCTCGAACGCCCGACCGGCAGAGATGCCCCAACGTCACCCCATCGAGCGACACCAAACCCGGGCATTACGGTGCGAACCGCACTCTGATGGCGCCGCCGGGAACCCCAACTGCTGACTCTTCGTCAAGCGGAACCGGAAGCACCTCTTCGCGGACGGAGCACCAGTGACCGACACCCCGGGTGACCCCCTGATCCTCGTCGTCGACGACGACCCCGGCATCCGCCGCGCACTCGACCGGGGACTGCGACTGGCCGGCTTCCGGGTCCGGACCGCCGCCGACGGGCGGGAAGCCCTGGCCGGAGTGGCGCAGTCCCCCGTACCCGACCTTCTGGTCCTCGACGTCTGCCTGCCGGACACCGGCGGCACCCATGTGTGCCGCACCCTGCGCGCCGCCGGACTCGACCTGCCCGTGCTCATGCTCTCCGCCCTCGACGAGACCGCCGACCGGATCGCCGGCCTGCAAGCCGGTGCCGACGACTACCTGGTCAAGCCCTTCGCCTTCGAAGAACTCGAACTCCGGCTGCGGGCCCTGCTGCGCCGCCGGCCGCCCGCGGACCACGGCGCCCTGCGTTTCGGCCCCGTGGCTCTGGACCCCGAACGAAGGGGTGTCACGTACGACGGCGAAGCCTTGAGCTTGACCAAACGGGAATTCGACCTGCTGGAAGTGTTCGTCCGCAACGCCGGGCTTGTCCTGACGCGCGATCAGCTCCTCGACCGGGTCTGGGGCTACGACTTCGACGTCCGCACCGATGTCGTGGACACGTTCATCAGCTACCTGCGGCGCAAACTCGAAGTCGACGGACACCCCCGGCTGCTGCACACAGTGCGCGGCGTCGGTTTTGTCCTCCGTGAAGTCCGTGAAGTCCGTGAAGTCCGTGAAGTCCGTGAAGTCCGTGCGGGGGAACCCCGGTGAGACTGGCGACCAGACTGGCACTGGCCTGCGCGATCGTCGTCCCGCTGCTCGTCGCCCTCGCCGGCACGCTGCTCGTCCGGCTTGTCTCGCACGACCTGCGCACTCAACAGGACAGTGCCCTGCGGCAGCGCGCCGCGGCCCTCGCCCCACAGGCCCAGTCGCTGCTCCGCGCGGTGACCCGTGAGCAGGACAAGGCCGAACGCACCCGCACCGCGCAGCTCTACCTGGCCGCGTTGGACGACGGCGTACGGCTGAACACTCCGGACGGGGTCTTCCACGCCGGGCCGCAACCCGCCGACACCGTCCGGCTGCCGGCCGCGGCCCGCAGGCCGGTGACCGTGACCGACGCCGGACACAGCTGGCGGGCCGTCTCCGTGCCGGTGTCCCTGACCCGCCCGGCGACGTTCGCGACCTTGTGGGTCTTCGCACCGCAGGACCGGTTGAAGCACCAGCAGAACGCACTCGACAACAGGGTGCTCCTCGTCTCCCTGCTCGCCGTGCCGCTCTCCGCCCTCGTGGGTCTCGCGGTCTCGGTACGGGCCACCCGTTCCCTGCGGGCCCTGCGCCGTCGCGCCGCCGGGCTCGACCCGAGCACGGACAGCACCCGCGACGTCCACGCCTCCACCGGAGTGGCCGAGGTCGACGAACTCGGCCGGACCCTGGACACGGTCCTGGCCCGGTACGACGAACAAGCCGCCCGTACGGCCGAAGCGCTGGGAACCGCCCGCTCGTTCGGCGCTGTCGCGGCACACGAACTGCGCACTCCGCTGACCAGCATGCGCACCAACCTGGACATCCTCGAACGGCATCCGGAGCTCACCGGGGCGGACCGGGGGGTGATCCTCGCCGATGTACGCGAGGAACACACGCGGATCCTCGGCCTGCTGCGGCTGCTCCGGGAACTCACCCAGGGGGACTTGGTGGGGGAGGACGACTTCGACCCGGTGGATCTCGCGGAGCTGGCGGAGGCCGCTGTCGCCGCGGTGTACCCCGGAGCGATGGTCGACGCGGCAGGCCCGGTGCTCGTGTACGGCTGGGAACCGGGGCTGCGCATGATCCTGGACAACCTCCTGCGCAACGCAGCCGTGCACGGCGGACGGAGCGTCAGAGTGTCGGTCGCCGCTGGGGATTCCTACGCAGGACTCGCCGTCGAGGATGACGGGCCAGGCATCCCGCCCGACCGGCGCGGGCGTGTCTTCGACCGCTTCCACCGGGGTCCGGACAGCCCTGGTTCGGGGCTCGGGCTGACCCTGGTCGCACAGCAGGCCGCCCTGCACGGCGGCAGCGTACGGATCGGCACCCCGTCGTCCGGCAGCGGGATAAGGGTCGAAGTACGACTCCCGTACGACCGCGGACAGGGGGAGCGGGTGCGCCGCGACTGGCTGGCGCGTCCGGCGGCACCGGACCAGGCGCCACAGCAGGACTGATTCCGGGCAACGGAGTCCGGTCAACTGAGCCGAGGCAACGGAGTCCGGTCACAGGGATTCCACAGGAAGCAGCCCTACTGTCCCTGACGTCGGACACTCCCGGCTTGCGGCACGTGCGCAGGAGACGAACCGGGAACAGAGACGAACCGGAAACAGGCACCAGGGGAGGCGGAACGATGCGTGGACCGATGAGCAGGTTCGGTCGGAAGCGGACGGTCGGGGCGGTGGCGCTGCTGCTCGGCGTGGGACTGGCCGGGGCGGGCACGGCCTACGCGGACGGCGGTTCACCGGCGCCTTCGGCGCCGGCCTCCGCCGCACCGGCGAAGGGGCACCCGAAGCTGTGCAAGGCGGGCGCGGACAAGCGCCTTGACAAGTCGATCGCCAGGCTCCAGGGTGCCGCCACCGTCAAAGGTTCGATCGCGGCACTCCAGGCCAGGGTCGACAAGGCCAAGGCGGCGGGGCGTACGGAGATCGCGACCTTGCTGCAGGACAAGTTGACGGCCCGCCAGGCCAGGCTTCCGGAGCTGCAAAAGGAGAAGGCCGACCTGGCGAAGGTGAAGACCTGGTGCGACGCCCAGCCGAAGAAGCACCCGAAGGGGCAGCCGCAGACGCCCGGCCAGACCCCGAGCCAGAAACCGAGCGGGGCGCCGAGCCAGACCCCGGGTTAGACACCGAGCCGGGCGCCGAGCCAGACCCCGGGTTAGACACCGAGCCGGGCGCCGAGCCAGACCCCGGGTTAGACACCGAGCCGGGCGCCGAGCCAGACCCCGAGTTAGACACCGGGTTCCGGCAAGATCTACTTGATGGAGTGACGGACTGTCACCGCAGCGGCATCGCAGCTACGGTGTGATGACTCTTTGAGTGTCGTGATCCCGCACCCGGACGGAGTGGTCGTGGAACAGGTGAGCCGCGCGGGCGCGACGGTGTGGATCTCCGCCCCGACCCGCGCGGACACCTCGTCTGCGTGCCTGGATTGCCGGACTCCGCCGCGTCGGGTCCGCAGCCGCTACCGACGCAAACTGGCGGATACCGCGACGGGCGGACAGTCGGTGGTCATCGACCGCTCCGCACGACGCCTGTTCTGCGACGAACCGGCCTGACCCCGCTGCACCTTCGCCGAACAGGTCGAAGGCCTGATCGTGCGCTACGGCCGCCGCACCCCGGTACTGGCAGCAGCGGGCGGACTTCAGCCCATTCGGTGGCGGTCATGTCCGAGGGGTGGCGCAACAGCTTCTGAGCAGGGAATTGGTGACAGTTGATTACGCGACTTCACCAGACCCAAAGGCCGAAACGCAGCCGGGCCCGGACACTCTGAGGTGTCCGGGCCCGACGGGGTCGTACTTGATTCAGCTCTTGAGAGTAACCCTGAGGTTCTCGACCTGCTTCTTCGTCAAGGCCTCATCGGGCATCGGAGCCGAAGCCCCAGCCAAATCGACGCCCGCGAACTGCGCGAGCGTGGTCCCGACCCGGACGATAAGGAAGTGCCCGATCGCCTTCTTGCTGCCCATCGATATTTCGGTTTTGGCCATGAAGGATGCGTCACCGACGGCCGGATGGTCTACCTTGGTGAACTTGAAGTCGGTCTTCTTCCCATTCGCTTTGGTCTCCGCGAAGGAGGAACACGTGGCGAGAGCTTCCACGCCAGCCTTGTAGAGCTTCTCCGCCTCGCCAGGCTTGAATGCCGCGGTATTGAAACCTCCGAGCTCCTTAGCTGCGGCGGTCTTGATCGCCCCGTCGAGGGCAGCCACCTGCTTGATGTCCGCGCTCTCTCCGTTCATCAGGTCCAGCAACGGCTGGCAGTTCGACTTGTCCGCCGTGCCGCGGGAACTGTTGTCTGAGGTCTTCGTCGTGAGGGTCTTCCCGGCCGGGACATCTCCGTGGGTCAGCGCGGTGGCCTTGAGCTGCTCGAGGGTCAGTACCTTTGTGTCACCGCCGCCAGCGGTCTTGGGCGCCTGGGAAGGTGCGGGTGCAGCGGCAGATGCCGCCGTGTCTGCGGCCTTCTTGTCATCGCTGCCGCAAACAGCCGTGAGCAGCAGGATCGGGACAACAGCAGCGCGGGCAAGGCGCTTGTGGAACGTACGTATGGTGAAGGAACCCCTGTGGGTGTGCGCATGGATCAAGATGGACGGGCTGAACCTACGGCACTCCCGTGCAGGCCCGATGTCCCTT
The DNA here is from genome assembly GCF_057291755.1 of Kitasatospora sp. UYEF31. Classification (NCBI taxonomy): domain Bacteria; kingdom Bacillati; phylum Actinomycetota; class Actinomycetes; order Kitasatosporales; family Streptomycetaceae; genus Kitasatospora; species Kitasatospora sp. UYEF31. The sequence goes on along the minus strand of NZ_JBXAWK010000031.1, from coordinate 68,885 downwards.
TCGCTCATTGCTGGTCATGATTCTCAGCCGAGTTGACAAAGAGAGGTGTGGCGTAGTCTCTCCGGGTTCTAACGGGAAGTCAGTATTCGTCGTGCGGCAGCCACCACGCATACGGCTCCGACTGCGGCCGCCCCTCCGGCGAGTCCTCCCCTGTCTCCTGTCGTCCGTACGGCGTCAGGAACTGTTCCTCCAGGCGTACGGAATCCTGCAGAAGGTCTTCGCCGGGCTCTTCGCCTGCGCTGTCGCGGGGGTCCTGCGGGCCCGCTGCCGCGCTTACAGTCAATCTGTCCCGTGGTTCACCCACACGGTGATGTGAATGGAGCCGGTCGAAGCGGCCCGGTGTGAGCCGGAGCGGTGTGGAACGGACGTCGGCCTGGTGCTTCAGCCGAGGACGAGCCAGGAGTCCCGTGCCTGATAGCCCTTGACGTCGTACGAGGCCGCCGGATCCGCGGCGAGACCCTCGACGCGGGTCCCGCCCGGGAGTTCCTGGGTGTAGCGGAAGTGCAGATGCCCGTGCACGGCGACAGCCGGCTTCAGTTCGTCGACCAGCCGCTGGACGCGCTCCTGGTTCGGGTGGCACTCCGGGTAGTCCTTGCGGTTCCACGACGGAGTGGCCGCGCGCGGCTTGTCGTGGGTGAGCAGGACGTCCACCGCCGTACGGTCGGCGAGCACGGCGAGCAGTTCCTCCTCGGTCGCCTCCTCCCCGGGGAACCATAAAGTCCCGGCGAAGTCCTGGACCACCTCGGCGGGGCGCCCGGCCGCCACCCGGTACTTCTCTTTACGCACGGCCTTCTTCCGCAGCCGCCGCTCGTCCTCAAGCCGGAAGTCCTTGTCCAGCGACAGTGCTCCGCCGAACGCCAGGAACCGCGTGCCGTCCCACGTCCACCGGTGCCCCCGCGGTGCGTACCGGACCCGCGGACGCACCACCACAAAACCCTCTTCGTCCCGCTGCCCGCCGTGCTTCTCCAGGAGCACCGCCGCGTTGTCGTGGTTGCCGTCGAGGAAGTACACGGTCACCCCACGCGACCGCGCGGCCTTGTGCACTTCGTCGAGGAACCGCGCACCGTCGGCCTGGTGTTCCCAGTAGCCGAAGTCGCCCACCTGGAAGATCCTGTCCGCACCCCGTTCGGCGGCGACGTCGAGGAGGAGCCGCAGATGCCCCAGGTTGCCGTGGGTGTCCCCGGCCAGCAGGACGCGCACCCGCTTCTCCTTCAGTCGTCCGGCGATCTGATCATCATCGGCGGCCCGGCCGCGCCGGAGCAACGCATACAGCGGACAGCGGACAGCGGGAGTTCCGTCAGCCCACCAGGGCCGGGGCGCGCTTTACGGCGCAGGGTCCGGGTCCGAGACGATTCTGCCGTGCAGGTGCTCGTCGTGCCGGGTGCCGTCCGAGTTGGGGGAGACGCTGCGCAGTGTCCCCTCCGTCCGGAAGCCGGCGCGCAGCGCCACCGCGCAGGACGCGGTGTTCCGCACGGAGTGGTACAGCTGCACCCGGGACAGGTCCAGTGCTCCGAACATCCACCGGGTCAGCACCTGGACGCTCTGCGAGGCGACGCCGCGCCGGCGGGCGTGCGGCATCACCCAGTAGCCGATTTCGCCTATGCCGAAGTCATGGTCGACGGACTGCGCCGAGACGTTTCCCAGGACCTCACCGGTGACGGCGTCCATCACCGCGAAGGAGTAGTGCTTGTCCTCCTCCCAGTGCTTGAGCCGGTTGGCCAGCCACAGCTCCGGGTCGTCCCGCTGGGAGCTGATGGACGGTGTGGCCGGCATCCACCGGATGGTCTCCTCGTCGTTGAGCGCGATACGTACTGCGTCAACGTCGTGTTTGTTCCAGGGGCGCAGTTGCAGCGAGCCGGCGGCGATCTCAACAGGTTCCATGGAGGCCATTGTCCTCAACCAATTGTTCGACTGCGACTGCTTTGCCGATGAACCGGAACGGCGTACGGACAAGGAGCGGTGCCCGGTCCAGGGGATTCCGCACCGGGCACGCCGTCCTTGTGTCACTGCTGTGCGGTGCCGGCCCCGCGGTCAGCCGTCGCCGCGCGGGCGGGACTTCAGCCCTCGGCGGCCTCGCACTGCTGCGCGCGGTGCGAGTCCGCGTCGCCCAGCTGGTCCTCACGCAGGGCCTGCTTGCGGAGGTTCGTCGCCTTGGCGCCGGAAGTCTTCTTGGCCTGGGCGTAGAGCTGGGCGGCCTTGTAGTGGTGCTGGGCGGCCGTCCGGTGCAGCTGGGCGATGTCGCACGTGATGGGGCCCGCCTGCGCGGGCGCGGCGGCGGCGATGCCACCACCCACGGCGAACAGCATCGCCATGGCTGCGCCTGACACGGCCTTCTTCCAGGAGTTCAAGGATGCGTCCCTCATCTGGAGGAGTCGAACCGGCCCGTGGGCCGGTCCCCGTCCCGACCGACAGGTTGATCGACGCCGGTCAGCCTACAGCTGCAATGCCCTTTCGCCCGGCTGCCGTTGACGCTGCGTCATGGGGCAGGCCGGCCCGTGGGGCCGGCGGTCGGTCGGTCGTCAGTCGGGCGTGCAGGTGTCCGTCGCCGCGCGGCCCGCCTTCACCCGGGTACATGCCGCGCGCGACGCCTTCGAAGAGGAAACCCGTCCGTTCGGCCACCGCGCAGGACGCGGTGTTGTCCACCGCGTGGTCCAGCGTGATCCGGCCGAGGTTGAGCCCGGCCCCGGAGAACGCCCAGCGCGCCACCGCGTCCGTACCGCCCGAGGCGACTCCGCGGCCACGCCCTGCGGGCAGGACCCAGTAGCCGATGGACCCCGTGCCGCGGTCGTGGTCGAGGGCCTTCAGGCCGACCGAGCCGAGTACGGTGCCATTCGCTGTGTCCGTGACCGCGAAAGTAAGCCGTACGCCGTCCTCCCAGGCCTTGGCCCGGCCGCGCAGCCATTCCCCGGGATCGCCGGAGAAGTGCCTGATCCACCGTTGGATGGCCGGGTCGGCCATGGCGACCCGTACGGCGTTGACGTCTTTTTCTTCCCACGGGCGCAGGAGCAGCGCGCCCGCGATGATCTCAACCGGTTCCATGCGCGCATTGTCGCGGACCCGCGTTGAGCCATTCGGGAGACCCCGGCGCGATCCGTGGGGTCTATGTCGAAATGTCGTGATAGGACCTTGATCAACAGAGGTCGTCGGTCAATAGGGGCTGCCGGTCAACGGAGGTCGTCGATCAGCACCTTCGCCGGTCAACGGAGTTCGCCACCAGACGGGGAGTCAACAGATGTCGCAGCGGGTCAAGGCTTGGATCGCGCGGTTGGCCGCGGCGGCGCTGGTGGCCGTCGGCGGTGTCGTGCTGCTGCCGGGTGCGGCGGCGCACGCGGCGACGTACAACAATGCCTGCGGGGCCGGTTACAAAGTCGTCGCCACACTTCCGATCGCCTCGACCGGGCACACCTTCCTCACGTACAACTCGGCGGCCGGCAAGAACTGCGTCGTCACCGTACGGGACGCCAAGGGCAGCGCGGTCTTCATGAACGCGTGGGTCGGCCTCGCCGGGGCCAGCTCAGGACAGGAGGACCCCGGCCACTACACGGAGTACGCCGGGCCGGTGTATCTCAGCGCCAAGGACAAGTGCATCGACTGGGGCGGCAACATCGGCGGCGACGGCGCGCAGCAGCTGAGGTCGCACTGCACCTGAGGTCGCACTGCACCTGAGGTCGCACTGCACCTGAGGTCGCACTGCACCTGAGGTCGCACTGCACCTGAGGTCGCGCCGGACCTCACCTGAGGGACCGCCCAGCGGACACCGGAGGGCCGCACCCGCCGAGCGGGTGCGGCCCTCGGCCATGTTCCTCAGAGCGCGTCGGATCCGCGCTCACCCGTACGGACCCTGATGACTGTTTCCACAGCCACGCTCCACACCTTGCCGTCGCCGATCTTGCCCGTCCGGGCGGCCTTGGTGATGATGTCCATCAGGTCGGCCACATCGTCGTCCTCGACGACGACCTCAAGGCGGATCTTCGGCACCAGGTCGACCTGGTACTCCGCGCCCCGGTACACCTCGGTGTGCCCCCGCTGCCTGCCGTAGCCGCTGGCCTCGGTCACGGTCAGCCCGTGCACGCCGAAGGCCTGCAGGGCCACCTTCACATCGTCCAGCCGGTGGGGCTTGATAACCGCGGTGATCAGCCTCATGCGTCCTTGTCCACTCGTCCAAGAGGGGCCTTGTCCAAAGCCCCGACCAGGTGGGACGCGCCGCCCACTGATCCCAGATCGTAGGCGGTCTCAGCGTGTACGGACAGGTCCAGACCGACGCTTTCCTGATCGGCGGTCGCGCGGAAACCGACCGTACGGTCGATGGCCTCGGCGATGAGATAGGTCGCCCCGAAGGAGAAGGCCGCGCACGCGGCCACCGCGACGAGTTGCTTACCGAGCAGACTGGCCCCGCCGCCGTGCAGCAGCCCCTCGGGGCCGCCGGTCATCGGCTTCCAGGCGAAGAAGCCGATGAGCACCGTCCCCACGACCCCGCCGACGAAGTGCACACCCACGACGTCGAGCCTGCACGGCAACTTGAACGGACGCGGCCCGTACACGGACGCCGACCCGCTCAAGGTCATGCGGGACGTGTGGGCGTACGCCCAGACCGAACAGCCCGACTCGAACCTCGGCGTTGCCGTGTCCACGTCCGGCAGCGGCTCAGCACCCCGGGTGGGCACCGCCGAACAGCCGCTCAAGAGCGACTGGTGGGAGAACACCACCCTGGCGTCCATCGTCGACAAGGTCACCGGAACCGTCGACCAGCCCGACTACGCCGACACCGTCCGGTGGGGCCCGGACAACACACCCCAGCGCGGCGTCACCGTCGCCTGGCCCCGCCTGGGCTCCCGCCGCACCGACATCACCTTCGCCACCGGCGTCAACATCACCGAAGAACCCAAACTCGTGTGGGACGGCGACGAATACGCCCAGACGATCATCGGCGGCGGCAACGGCGAAGGAAAAGACCGGCTGCGCGCGGGCGACTCCGAACGCGACGGGACGCTGCGCCGCGAGGCCGTGTGGGACGCCCCGGAGGAAAAGAACTGGTGGCGGCTGTACACGCGGACCCGGCAGATCCGCCAGGCCCGGATGCAGTCCCCCACCGTCGACCAGATCACCGTCAAACAGCACCCCAACGCGCCGTTCGGGTCATGGCGGCTGGGCGACGACGTGAAAGTGCGCGTCACCACCCCGTGGCTGCGTTTTGAAGCGTGGTGCCGCATCACCGGCTGGACGGTGCGCCCCGCCAAAAACGACGCCGTCATCGACCTCGAATCCGCCGACCTGTACGCGTACGGAGCGTGAACCCCGTGGCCGACTCCCCCGCCCGCACCCTGGCCCGCCTGGTCGCCCAGGTCGAAACGCTCTCCCGCACCGACCGCCTGGGCAACTCCTCGTTCAGCACCGGCCGCATCCGCCAGTACGACCCCGACGGCACGCTGCGGACCGAAATGGGCAACCTGCCCGACCGCACCACCGGCGTCAACGTCGTCAACGGCCCGCCGCCGCCCCGCCCGACCGCGCCGGCCGTCACCCCGGTCCTCGGCGGACTGCGGGTCGGCTGGGACGGCACGTTCACCGACGCCCTGGTCGCGCCGCTGGACTGGACCCGCACCGAAGTGCACGTGGGCGACACCGCGGACTTCACGCCCGCCGCCGCGACGCTGCGCGACACCATCGAGACCGCGCAGGGCGGGCAGGTGACCGTCACCCTGCCGTACACCCCCTGGTGGGTGCGACTGCGGGCCCGCACCACCTCCGGGCGCGCCGGAGAGCACTCCCCGGCGGTGTCCGGCACCCCGCGCAGGGCGGGGAACGCCGACATCGTCGCCGGGGCGATCACCGCGGACCTGCTGCACGCCGACGCCATCACCGGCAAGACCATCACCGGCGGCACCGTCACCGGCTCGGTCATCAAGACCGGCGACGCCGGGGCGCGCCTGGAAGTCCGCCCCACAGACCCGTACTTCAACACGCCGTCGATGATGCTGTATCCGGACACGGCGGCGGCGATGACCGTCCCGGGCATGATCTCCACCACCGCGCACACCCCCCGCAACGCCCCGCCCGGCGAAGCCGACCCGCCGCCCGACACCGGCTGGCTCAACCTGTACGCGCCCGCGCCGCAGGACACCCAGATGGCCAGTCAGCTCCAACTGCGCACCGGCACCCCCGCCAAGACCGGCGGCGTCAAAGCCGTCGCCGGAGTCGCCCACGTCCTGGCCGACGACGGCTCGGGCGTCCTGACCTGGGGCACGGTCCCCGGCTCCGGCGAAGCCCAGGTGAACCTGGTAGCCCGCCCGCAGGGCGACCCACCCGACCAGCTCCGCACGTACCTCACCGTCACCGACGGGCGCATGTCCGCCTGGTCGGGACGCCACCTCAACAACCAGTACATGGAAAACGGCTCCCAAGTACACCTGCGGGTCGACGCCGACCCGGCCAAGGACCACTCCCTGACCAAATGGGGCAAGCCCGGAACCGATCAACTGCGCCACGACCGCACGTTCGCCATGGGGCAGGAGAACACGTCAGTCGCCACCCTGGTGTACGACAACACCACCGGCTTCAAACGCAGCTTCATGCACCTGAAACTCGCCCACAAGCCCGGCTTCGAGTCCTACCTGTCCGCCCGGGACGGCGACGGCCCAGGCCGCACCGAGTACGTGTCGGCGATCAGCAAGGACCACTTCCAAACGGTCCGGATCGTGTTCGTGGGCGACGTCCTGGACCACGCGGAAACGGTCCTGTGGGTCAACATGCAGCCGCCGGCCCCGGGCACCTACCCGACCCACTTCATCAACGGGTTCTGGACCTGCGCCCCGTGGACGGCCGTCACCGCCGCCTCCGGCTGGACGGCCAACGCCGCCGTGGCACGCCTGGAACCCGACGGGACCGTGCAGCTCGCCGGGGTCCTGACGCCGTCCCCCGCCCCGGTCAAGGGCGCACTGATCGGCACCCTGCCCGCGCAGGGCACCCCCAAGGGCGACCGCAAGGTCACCGTGCCCGTCACCGACGGCGGCGGCACCGGCACGTTGTGGATCAAAGGGACCGGTGAGATGCGCCTGCTGGGCTGGTCCGCCACCCCCGTGTTCGTCTGCCTGGACGCTGTGAGGTTCACATGGAGCAAGTAGCCGACGAAGCGGCACTGTTGGGGCCGGTCGGCACCCGGGCACTGGACACGTACCAGGGGCGCCTGTACGACCAGGCTTTGGCGGAGAACGCCGTGTACGACCCGGGCGACCGCGCCAGCCACGAACAGGCTGTGCGCGAACGCCTGGCGCAGTTCCTCCCCGGCACCCCCGCCCTCCGGCTCGACTTCGCCCACGTCGAACCGCCGCAGGGCACCTGGCGCGCCAGCGCCGTAACGGTGCACGACGGCGCCACGACACTCCAGTTCCGCGCCGCGTCCCGGGGCCCGTACCTGGTCGCGTTCACCCTCACCGGACCGTGCCCCGGCTGCACCCGGCCGGTCACCCTGTTCGACCTCTACCCCATGGGGGACCTCGGAGCGGCACTCGAAGAACAGACCTCGTGGGGGCTGCGCGACCACTGGCCGCTCGGCGGTATCTACCCCATGAGCGTGCAGTTCCGGCGTGACCCGGCGCACCGGCCGAACTGCGCCTTCGCCGACGCCCCGTTCGAGGTGCCCGCCGCATAATCGCCCATCACCGCAACCGTCTTCACGAAAGGCCCTTCCCATGCTGACGTCAGATCCCGTCCCGCCGTCCCGCAGGTTCGACCTCACCGCGGCCTCGACAATCCTCGCGCAGGCAGTCCACACCGGCAGTACCAGCACCGTCATGCAGTCCCACGCGGTCGACAGCGTGCACCAGCACATCTACACCGCGCAGGTGCGCAGCCGCCTGGGCGGGAACATCCGGATCAGCCGCCTGACCGCTGCGGGCGTCCTCATCGACGAGATGACCGTGAACGGTTTCGGGCACGGGACACAGATCGGCGTGGAACCCGTCGGCGATGCCGCCTACATCTGGGTGGAGGCCGCCGCCGAAGTGCGCGGCGACGCGGCGTGGGGCACGCGGATCGCGCGTGTGCGGTACACGCCGGGCGCGACCCTGACCGCAGCGTCGCCGCAGGTTCGGGTGTTCGACCTGCTGCCGGGGGAGGCGGTCTACGGGACCAGCGTGGCGCTGGATCCGGCGTACGGGCGGCTCGCCGTCAACTACAAGATCAACAAGAGGGCGTACTTCCGGGTCCACGACCTGGAGGGCGTGAAAATGGGCGAACCGCCGCTGGCCCAGATCGACGCGCCGCCGCTGCGCAACCCGGGCACCAGTGCGCAGGGCTTCGCGCTGTACGGCAGCCACCTGTACACATACGAAGGCACGGCGTACGGCAGCCCCGGCTCGGAACCCGGAGTCGGCAACGCGTGGATCACCTGCACCGACCTGAGGACCGGCCTGACCGTGCAGCAGGAGTTCATCGGTGACCTGGCCGACCTGGCGGCCCGCGAACCCGAGGGCCTGGCCGTCCGTCTCCCGGACCTGGACGACCCCACCCGCGCCGAACTGGTCTTCGGCTTCGCGTCGTGGGTCGGCGACGGTCCCCGTACGGCCGCCTTCGCCGCCAAGGCACTGCTCGTCGACCCGTAACCCGCACCCCACTGCCGCGCCGACCGCCCGGCGGGTTTGCGGCAGGACGCTAACACGCCAGGCCCGGCAGCATCTGCCGTGCGGTGGGGATCGCAGAAGGGAGGGGTGCCCGCGCGGGCCGTCGGTTGAGCAGTCGGCGGCCCGCACGGGCCCTCCCCCGCTCCGCCTTCGGCTTCGGACAGCAGGGACAAACGACGGTGGACTCGATGACGATGCAGGTGATGGTGCCTGTCGCCGTCGCCGTACTCGGCTTGACCGGGCCACTGCTGGCCCACCAGCTCCAGCGTCGCGCCGCCGAACGGGCCGAGCTGACCGAGCAGGACGACAGTCACCGCACCGGGTTCCGTGAAGTCCGCGAGGGCTACACCGCGCTGCTGACCGAACTGCGGGAAACCGTCGCCGGACTGCGCGACGAGATGGCCACCATCAAGGCCCGCGTCACCGACCAGGAACGCAAGATCGAACGCCTGGAGCAGGCCCGCGACAGCGACCGGCGGCGCATGGGCGTCGCCCTGACGTACATCCGTGATCTGCGCAGGCTGCTGACCGACCATCATGTGCCGGTCCCTGCGCCCCCGCCGACGTTGAACCGCGACCTGCGGGACTGACGGCCGCCGGGTCAGACGATGCAGCCCGGCCCGGTGGACGGGTGACGGGCCTGTTCGTCTATCCAGCCTTGTGCCGAAGCCCGGTAGGCACGTTCGGCTTCGACGGCGGTCTTCTCGGCCAGCCATGCCGCGCGGCTGCGCTTGGTCGTGTACAGGGTCCGCAGTACGGCCAGCGCGGCGGCGTCGTCCTGGTCCTGTGCGCTGAGCGCTGTCCAAGCGCGGGCTATCGCCGCGTCGGCCTGCACGGTCTCCCAGCGGCCGGTCTCGACGGACTGTTCCCAGTGCTCTTGTGTCTGCGTGTCGGCGAAGCCGGCGAGGGCTGAGCGGACACCGGCGGCAATGTGGCTGGCGAGTCCGGCGGCTGCCGCCTGTTGCTTGACAGTGAGGTAGTGCTCAGCGCCTTCAGGGACGCGACTGTAGATGGAGGCGGCGCGTACGTCCTGGTCGGCCTGGGCCTGCCATTCTGCGCGGGTAGGCAATGACCGGCTCATACGTTCTCCGGGTTCGTACGGATGGTGCGATTCGTGCCGAAAGTGACCGATGGGTCAGGTGTGACGCTATCTGTGGCGTTCCGGCCGCTCGCCGCCGGGTGCTGCGAAAACCCCGGCCGACATCTGGGGCCGCACCAGCCACTCCACCCGGATACAGCACGTTCGCCACCCCACGACGCAACGGCTGCCGACCCGTCATCCTCACTCCTCAAAGCCCCTTCTCGAGGAGACAACGATGGATCTGAACGTGACCGGCGCAACGGCCTCCTGGGGTCTGGCGTTGGGTGTGCTGATGCCGCTGCTCACCGCGGTGGTGCAGCAACCGAAGTGGTCGGCGAAGGTGCGCGGCACGGTGGCGGGCGTGGCGTCACTGTCGGCCGGTGTGGCCACGTGTGCGGCGACCGGCAACCTGGGTGACGGCAGTGATGTGCTGGCGACGGTCGCGGCGGTGCTCGCCGCGTCGGAGGCCGCGTACCAGGTGATCTGGCGTCCGGTGGGTGCCGTGCAGGCGGTGGAGAAGGCCACGAGTCCGCGTCCGGTGCCTGCCCAGTAGGCGAACGTGCCTCCTGGCTTGTCCGGTGGCCGTACGATGTAATTCGATATCCCGGTGGCCGCCGTTTGAGGCCGCCGTAAACACCGTCATCAGGTGCTGCTTCGCTCAGGTCTCCTCCGGGAGGCCGCCCGGTCCAGCTGGTCCGGGTCAAGGCGGGGCGGTGCGCGAGGCCACTGCGCATGAAAGAACACCTGGTCTTCATCGGCCCGGCGTGTCATGGGGGCGCAGGACCGGGAAGCCTATTGCTCGCGGCGACGATCCGGTACACGGGGTTTACGGCAGGCTCAGACGGCGGCGGCCGGGATTTTCGTACGCTCACACCCCGCCGCGCACATCGGCGCCGGCGGCCCCTTGGAGGTAGCCGATGCCCACCGAAGACCTTCCCCCCGTGCCGGCCGCGCGGCTGATGGCGGATCCCGCCGACGTCGCCGCAGTGGTCGAGGAACTGGGCCACCTTTCCGATGAGGAGTACGGCCGCCGGCTCGGTGACTGCGTCCTGGACCCCTCCCCGGTGGAACTGGCCGCGTTCCGTTCGGACGCCCTGGTCCAGCGGTCCCTGTTCGCGGCGCGGAACGCCATCAGGCAAGTGAACGTCAATCTCCGCCGCCGGGCCGACGAGGGCAACAAGGCGTGGCAGGCCCGCAATGAGTTCTTCATGCTCCGCATGGGCCGGGAACGCAATGTCCTCCAGGCGGTATTCGACGGGTTGAAAGCCCGCCAGGACGGGGAAATCGCGACGCCCCCGAATCCGCGGGGCCGCGCTTACCGAAGGTTGGCACAGGAGCATCCCGTCGAATACTTGAAACTCGTCCGGGAGGAACAGGAGAAGGACAAGGAGAAAGCCCGCGGACGGAAGAAAATCCGGCAGGAGCAGAAAAAGCTGGCACGGGAAGCCCTCGAAACCGACCCCAGTGTCGAAACGCCCCGCCGCCGCCGTTCGGATTCCGTTCCCAGATCTGCTCCTAAGCGATAGCCTTTGGTGGTCAGACGCCGTAAGCACCAGGCGTCAGGCAGTATCCCGGCAGAGCAACCCGGGACATTCCACGAAAGGCCACCCTATGAACTCTCACGCGCCTGCACCCCCGCATATCCGCCGACCCACCGGTCGCCCGCCGCTGCCGTTCATCCTCGTCGCCGGACCGGACAAGGTCGGCAAGTCCTACATATGGGCGGAGTTCTCCGCCACCGAACTGTTCCGCGAGCGGTTCGGCCGCATGCTGGTGATCGAAATCGGCGAGACATCCGCCGACCAGTACGGGGCGATCGACGGCGCGAACTACGAGATCGTCCAGCACGACGGCACGTACCGCAGCATCCTGGCGGCGGTCGCCCACGCGTGCAGCCTGCCGCCGCACGAGGGTCGGCCGAACGTCATCGTCGTCGACTCCATGACGGACCTGTGGGAACTCCTGAGCCTGGAAATGCACTACGTCGCAATCCACCGGGCCCGCAACAGGGGCCGGGACCTCGCGCTTGACGAAGCGCAGGTCACCAACGACCTGTGGAACGGAGTCGTCGTACCCGAAGCGGTGCTTCCAGCCGACGGCGTACGAGCACAGGACACCCGCGACCAGGCCGATCACCAGCGCCCCCGGCAGGTCGACCACACCGCAGGACGGGGTGATCGCGACCAGCCCCGCGACTCCGCCGGACGCCGCGCCCAGGGTGGTCGCGTGGCCGTCCCGGCGCTTCTCCACAAGCAGCCAGCCCAGCAGCCCCGTGCACGCAGCCGCCTGGGTGTTGACCAGGGCCTGCGCCGCGATGCCGTTGGCGCTGAGCGCGGAGCCCGCGTTGAAGCCGAACCAGCCGAACCAGAGCAGGCCCGCGCCGAGCATCACCAGGGTGAGGTTGTGCGGGCGCATCGGGTCGCGCTTGAAGCCGAGGCGCGGCCCGAGCACGATTGCGACGGCCAGGCCCGCCGCACCGGAGTTGATCTCCACGACCAGCCCGCCGGCGAAGTCCAGCGCGCCCAGCTGCTCCTTGATCCAGCCGCCCGGACCCCACACCCAGTGCGCGATGGGCAGATAGACCAGGCTCACCCACGCCGCGCAGAACACCAGCCAGGCCCGGAACTTCGCCCGGTCGGCGATCGCGCCGGAGATCAGCGCGACCGTGATGATCGCGAAGGTCAGCTGGAAGGCCATGAAGGCGAGGGTGGGCACGGTCCCGGTGACCGAGTCCGGCTTCACGCCGTGCAGGAAGGCCTGCCCGAGGTCGCCGACCATGCCTCCGCCGGCATCGTCACCGAACGCGAGAGTCCAGCCGTACGCGAACCACACGAGCGTCACCACCGCGATCGCGGAGAAGCTCATCATGATCATGTTGAGCACGCTCTTGGCCCGGACCATGCCCCCGTAGAAGAAAGCAAGACCCGGGGTCATCAGCAGCACCATCGCGGTGCAGATGAGGACGAAGGCGGTGTCGGCGCCGTCAGGTGCCGCAGAGAGCACAGTGGCGCCGTCAGGTGCCGCAGAGAGCACAGTGGCGCCGTCAGGTGCCGCAGAGAGCACAGTGGCGGCGTCAGGTGCCGCAGAGAGCACAGTGGCGGCGTCAGGTGCCGCAGACAGCGCGGTAGCGGCGTCAGGTGCCGCAGACAGCGCGGTAGCGGCGTGCTGCACCGCAGACAGCGCCGTAGAGCCGTCGATCGTGCCGGGCACGGCTAGCAGGACGTCGGCCCCGTACGCGGTAGACGCTGTCATGCGCTCCTGCCTCCTCCGGTTTGGTACTCCGTAGGTTCGGCAGGCGGCGTTTCGGCGCGTATACCCGGGTGTTACGCAGAAGTTACGGTGACGGCCGTGAGGTTACTTGTGCGTTGCCCGGGTGTAGCCGGGTGCGCACAACGTGAGGTGCCGGACACCGAGGTGAAACCTGAGCGGGTCACCGACCGGCCGTCGACCGGCACTGCTGGGAAACCTATGTGGGCTGTCGTCCGCCCGTCGCCCGGGTGACCGCGCGGGCCGCCGAACCCAGTCGCTCGCCGCACGCGACGACCTCCCGCCCCGGCGTCGGCCCCGCACCGTTCAAGGTCAGGGCGAGGGCCACCCGCTCGCGTTCGTCGAAGACCGGCGCGACGACGGTGGTGATGTTGTAGACGGCGTCCTCGTCTATCTCAAGCAACTCGTAGTCCTCACCGCCGAGGGCGGACGTGTACTCCATCAGCTGGGCGCGCAGTGCCGCACCGTCCGCAGGCCGGGCGGCGAGCCGCTCCAGGGTGCGGCCGATCCCGAGACGCACCGGGTTCTCCAGGTTGACGGAGTAACCGCGGAGGCGGACTGCCGCCAGTGCGACGGGGAGGTGGATGCCGGCCAGCACCCGCGCCCCCGGTTCGAGACGCGCCAACCATGCCGCCACCTCCGCCTCGCCGGACCACGCGTGGAACACCTGGCCGAGCGGCGGGATGAGCGGGATCCGCTGGCCGACCCGGATGTCCGCGGACTGGAGCTTTGGGCGCCCCTCCGTCGCCAGGATCACGATCTCTCCACCCGCGACCGCGCTGACGATCACCTCGGTGTCGAACTCGGCGGCCAGCCGCCGGATTTCCGTACGGGCGAGGTCGACGGCCGGGTTGTTGTCCAGCGCCGCGGCTCCCAGCGCGACGGGGGAGGGCCCCAGGCCGTACGTCTTGCGGCGCGGATGCCGGACGAGATAGCCGCCGTCCTCAAGGGCCTGGAGTACGGAGAGCAGGGACGCCAGGTTCACACCCAGCCGGCCGGACAGCTCGGACAGCGTGTAGACCGACCCCGGATGCGCGGCGAAGTAGTCGAGCACGACCACGGCGCGGGTGGCGGCGAGGGCGGGACGGACCATGCGGGCACTCCTGGTGACTGGGCCGTGAGGTATTCCCCGGCTGCTTGTCCGGGCGGCTTGTCCGGGTGGCTAGCTCGGGTGGCTAGCTCGGGTGGCTTGACCATGTGGCTTGCCCTTGTGACTTGCCCTTGTGACTTCACGGACAGCGCTGCACAGTACGTCCAGCGCAAGACTTTTGGAATATCTGACTACTTTTCAGAATATCGAAAAACAACGGACAGGGAGTGCCATGAAGCTGGATGTGCTCTACGAGGTGGACGTGCCCCGGCCGTGGGACGGCGACCATCCGTACGGTCAGCGCCGGGGCGAACAGCGGGCCTACCGCGAGGCCGTCGAGCAGATCCGGCTCGCCGACAAGGTCGGCTTCAACACCGTGTGGGCCGTGGAGCACCACTTCCGCGAAGGCCGCTCGCACCTGCCGGCCAGCGAAGTCTTCCTCGGGTACCTCGCGGGGATCACCGAGCGGATCCGGATGGGTTTCGGCGTCACCCTGACGCCCTTCGACTTCACTCCGCCGCAGCGCATCGCGGAGAAGGTCGCCACGGTCGACATCCTGTCCGGCGGACGCGTCGAGTGGGGCACCGGCCGGTCGACACCGATGGAGCAGGCCGCGTTCGGCGTGGACACCGCCAAGTCGCGTGACGACTGGCGGGAGGCGATCGAGATCGTCTGCGGGATGTGGCGCGAGGAGTACTTCGAGTACTCCTCCGACCGCTTCACCTTCCCCCGCCGCATGGTGACCCCCAAGCCGTTCCAGGATCCGCACCCGCCGGTGTGGATGGCAGCCACGTCCAACGGCTCGGCGGAGGTCGCCGGGCACAACGGACTCGGCCTCCTGTCCTTCTCGATCATGCAGCCGCTCGACGTGATGGCGGCGCAGGTCGCCGCCTACCGGGCCGCCGCAGCCACCCCGTCCCCGCTGACGGATGTCACGACGAACAAGGTCGCCGCATACACCCTCGTGCACACGACTCCCACGAAGCAGGTCCCGCAGAAGGTCTGGGACTCGGTGGCCTGGTGGTACAAGAACCTCGCGATGTTCACCCTCGAATGGGAACTGCCGCACCTCAGCAAGGAGGAGCAGGACCGGACCTTCCCGCTGCTCAAGCCACTGTTCGAGGGCGAAATCCCGGTCGGGGCCTTCGACGCCGGGGACATGATCATCATCGGTGACGTCGAGACGTGCGTCGAGAAGATGAAGCGGTACGCGGACCTCGGCGTCGACGAGTTGATCTGTTATGTCCAGTGGGGGCACCTGGACCACCAGGACATCCTGCGGACCATCGAGGTCCTGGGGAAGGAAGTCATCCCCGAGTTGGAGAATTACCAAGCGCAGAAGGCCTGACCATACGGATCCCGGCTATCCCGGCTCTGTCTCTCCGGCCGCCTGTCCGCCTGTCCGCCTGGCTATCCGGTCTATCCGGTCTATCCGGCCGTCCGGCCGCATGGGGACGTACGGGGACGTACTGCCGGATGGTAGGCATGGACCCGTGACCACGCTTCTGAGCAGGACCCGAATACGCCGGGCCGCCCCGTTCCTCATCGTCGCCGCGCTCCTGGCCGCAAGCGGCTGCGACGGTGCCGCCGACGCACCCCGGTCATCGTCGGCGGCCTCCGGGGAGCCTGCGCCCTCCGTACCGGCGGACGTCGCACCGGGCCTCAAGGACTTCTACACCCAGAAGATCGCCTGGAAGCCCTGCAAGGACGACCCGGAGACGAAGAAGAACGAGCGGGAGTTCGACTGCGGGACACTCAAGGTCCCGCTCGACTACGCGGATCCGGGCGCCAAAACCATCGAGCTGTCGGTGCTGCGGCACCCGGTGAAGGACAAGTCCCGGCGGCTCGGTGCCCTGCTCACCAACCCCGGCGGTCCCGGCGGCTCCGGGCTTGAGATGGTCAAGGTCGCGTTCGACGAGTTCGACGGGCCCGTCCACGACCGCTACGACATCATCGGTTTCGACCCGCGCGGCGTCGGTGAGTCCAGCCCGGTGAACTGCCTCGACGCCAGGACCCGCGACGCGCGCGACGCGGAGGACGAGCCCGCCGACCCGGCCGCCGCGCAGGCCCGCGCCAAGGAGCAGGAGAAGGAGTTCGCCGCCGCCTGCCAGGTCAAGTCCGGGCCGCTGCTGCCGTTCATCGG
The DNA here is from genome assembly GCF_057291755.1 of Kitasatospora sp. UYEF31. Taxonomy (NCBI): domain Bacteria; kingdom Bacillati; phylum Actinomycetota; class Actinomycetes; order Kitasatosporales; family Streptomycetaceae; genus Kitasatospora; species Kitasatospora sp. UYEF31. The sequence continues at coordinate 52,686 of NZ_JBXAWK010000031.1, read as the reverse complement.
CACCCGCAACGCCGCCCGCGACATGGACGTCCTGCGTGGCTCCCTCGGTGACGCGAAACTCAACTATCTGGGTGTCTCGTACGGGACCTACCTCGGCACGCTGTACGCCGAGGAGTTCCCCACCCGCGTCGGCCGGCTGATCCTCGACGCAGCCGTCGACCCGGCAGCGGACGAACTCCAGTCCACCGTCGACCAGATGGCCGGCTTCGAAGGCTCTTTCGAACGCTTCGCCGCCGACTGTGCGAAGAACCAGCGTGACTGCCCGCTCGGCACCGACCCGGCCAGGGCGGCGAAGACCGGCGCAGACTTCCTCGACGGCCTGCGCGACAAGCCGCTGCCCACACGGGACGGCCGCAGGCTCACCAGCAATCTCGGCTGGACCGGCACGCTCAGCCTCCTGTACGGCGACGAGTCGTCCACCTGGGAACTACTGCGCCAGGCCTTCACATACGCGGTGAAAAAGGGCGACGGCTCGCCCCTGCTCGCGTACGCCGACCAGTACAACGGCCGCGAGGACAACGGCACGTACAGCAACGAAGACGACGCCATGACAGCGATCCACTGTGCCGACGGTGCGGCACCCGCACCGTCGCCGGAGAAAATCCAGGACGTCCTGGGTCAACTGCGGCAGAAGGCCCCGCTGTTCACCAAAGATGTGACCGCCGCCGACCTGACCGGACCCGCCTGCGAGTTCTGGCCGTTCAAGACCCCGGAGAAGCCCCATACCGTACGGGCCGAAGGCAGCGCCCCGATTCTGGTCGTGGGCACGACGGGCGACCCCGCCACGCCGTACGCCTCCGCGGAGAAACTCGCCGCGGGTTTTGCGAACGCCCGGCTGCTGACGCTCGAAGGCGAGGGCCACGGCGCGTTCGGCAGCGGGAGCACGTGCGTCAACGACGCACTGGCGGCATATCTGGTGGACGGAAAACTCCCCGAGGCTGGAATGCGCTGTAAATCCTGATTCGCAGCGCGATGGTGTGACCGGCGTCCATAACGTTGGTCACACTGCCAGCCCTGTCCGGGGAAAACGTCCAAGACCTTGGTATTCATTGGTCGGTGAAAACGCCCCTGATCACCAACGCCTTCCGGCGGGGCATACCCGTCGCCGTCGCCGCAGTCCTCCTCGCGGGCTGCGACCAGGCCGCCGGAGACAAGGCCGCCGACGCCGCCGCCGGGAAACCGGCATCCCCGGCGACCGTTTCCGCGCCTCCGGCACCGCCGCCCCCCAAGCCCAAGGGCGCCGACGACCCGGCCCTCAAGGACTTCTACACGCAGAAGATCGACTGGAAGCCCTGCGAAGACGACGCGAAGACTAAAAAGAAGGACGAGTCTGAATTCCAGTGCGGGACGGCGAACGTTCCCCTGGACTACGCCGCGCCGCAGACGAGGACGATCCAGCTCGCCCTGATCCGGTACCAGGCCGAGAAGCAGGAGCAGCGGATCGGGTCGCTGTTCATGAACCCGGGCGGGCCCGGCCAGTCCGGCGTCGACACGATCAAGTGGGCCTACGACAAGTCGTTCAAGGGCGTCCACGGCCGGTACGACGTCATCGGCTTCGACCCCCGCGGCATCGGCGGGAGCGCACCTGTCACCTGCACGACAGACAAGGAACGTGACGCCAGCCGGGCCGAAGACCTCCCCCACGACCCGGCTGCCCGCAAGGCACGCAGTGAAGAAGCGGGCAAGGAGTACGCCGCCGCCTGCGTGAAGAACTCGGGTGACCTGCTGCCGCACGTCGGCACCCGCAACGCCGCGCGCGACATGGACGTCCTGCGCGGGGTCGTCGGCGACCAGAAGCTGAACTACCTGGGCTACTCGTACGGAACGTACCTCGGTGTGCTGTACGCCGAGGAGTTCCCGGCCAACGTCGGCAAGCTCGTCCTGGACGGGGCAGTCGACCCCAACGCGGACGGACTCGACCAGTCGATCGACCAGTCGATCGGGTTCGAGAAGTCCCTCAACCGGTTCGCGGCCGACTGCGTCGAGCAGAAGGACTGCCCGCGCGGCGCCGGCAAGGACCCGGACAAAGCGGCGAAGAAGATCGCCGACTTCCTGGACGGTCTGCAGGACGAACCGCTCAAGGTCGGCGACCGCAAGGTGACAGCCTCCCTCGGCTGGACCGGCGCCTCGTCGTTCCTGTACGGCTCCGAGTCGGAGTGGAAGTACCTCCGCTGGACCCTCCAGTGGGCGATGGACCACGGTGACGGCAAGTACCTGCTGTCCGCTGCGGACAACTACAGCGGACGGGACGAGAAGACCGGCAAGTACAAAAACTCGGGCCCGGCGGGGTCCGCCGTCCGCTGCGCCGACCGGATCACCCCGGCCCCTTCGCCGGAGAAGGTCCAGGAGGTCATCGCCAAGTTGAAGAAGGAAGCGCCGCTGTCCAGCAAGGACGTTGCGGCTTCCGACTTCGACGGGCCCAGTTGTGAGTTCTGGCCTTACCAGACCAAGGAGAAGCCGCACCAGATCCGCGCCGAAGGGGCCGCCCCGATCCTCGTGGTCGGCACCACCGGTGACCCGGCCACTCCGTACGCGGCTTCCGAGCACCTGGCCGCAGGCTTCGCCGACGCCCGCCTGCTGACCCTGGAAGGCGAAGGGCACCTCGCCTACGGCAGCAAGAGCCAGTGCATCGACGACGCGGTCAACGCCTTCTTCAACGAGGGCAGACTCCCTGACGCCGGAACGCGCTGCAAGCCCTGATCTGCGGTGCAAGCTGATGTGACCGGCGGCTATGACGTCGGTCACATCAGCTGAGTCATCGTCAGCCGCCGTACCGCGCGCTGGTATCCAGGGCTGGTGACCAAGTCCCCGAACCTTGCCCAACTGCGTCTCGTGGTCCCCGTGGTCTTGGCCGCGGTGTTAATCACCGGCTGCGACAGTGATCGTGACAAGGTCGCCGCGCCGCCCCCGGTCGCTGCGACAGCGCCCACTCAGCCCGCTCAGTCCGGCGCCGCGAAGCCGACCGGTGCGGACGATCCCGCCCTCAAGGACTTCTACGCCCAGAAGCCCGACTGGAAGCCCTGCGCGGACGACAAGGGAACGCAGACCAACGAGGGCCTGCTCGACTGCGCACTGTTGAAGGTCCCCCTCGACTACAGCAGCCCGGCCGCCAAGAGCATCGACGTGGCGGCCTACCGCTACAAGGCGACCGGGAACCGGCTCGGCGCGATGGCTGTGGACCCCGGTGGTCCCGGTTCCGGTGTGCGCGGCATGGTCCTGGGGACGGGCACTTCCAACGCGGCGATCTCCTCCCGCTACGACATCGTCGGCATCGACCCGCGCGGCACCGGGAAGAGCGCGGGCCTGGACTGCGTCGACGACAAGGGCCTGGACACCCTGCACGAACTCGGCCCGGAGCCGGGCGACGCCGCCGGGCTCCAGCGGGCCGCCGACTTCATGAAGGAGTTCGGCGACGGCTGCGCCCGGCGCACCGGCGACCTCCTGGCGCACCTGGGCACCGTGGACGTAGCCGCGGACCTGGACGTGTTCCGCGCGGCGCTCGGTCAGGAGAAGCTGAACTACCTCGGCAAGTCGTACGGCACGTACATCGGCGCGGTTTACATCGAGAAGTTCCCGGCCAGGACCGGGCGCATCGTCCTGGACGGCGCACTCGACCCGGCCCAGAGCCGCTTCGAGAATGCGAAGAGCCAGGCGCAGGGCTTCGAGACCGCGTTCCGGAACTTCCTCAAGGACTGCCTGACCCGCGGTTCGGAATGCCCGTACACCGGCAGCACCGACGAGGCGGGCGCGGGCGTGCGCGCCAGACTCGACGCCCTCGACAAGAAGCCGGCGACCGGGCGTGACGGGCGCACGGTCACGTCGAACATGGTCGCCTATGCGATCTCGTACAACTTGTACAGCGACAAGAACTGGAAGGGCCTGCGCACTTTCCTGACCGACTGGGACACCCGGGGCGACGCCGACATGCTGCTGTCCTACTACGACTCCTGGTCGGGCCGGCAGAAGGACGGGACCTTCCCGGACAGTACCGACGAGGCGTACACCGCGATCAACTGCGCCGACGGCCGGATGCTCAACGCGCAGGAGGCCGACAAGCTCACCGGTGAGGTCAGCGGGACCATGCCGATCCTGGGCAGGTCGGTGGTGTGGAGCTGGGCCGCGGACTGCCGTCCGCCGGTGGCTGACCGGGCCCGGCCGGTCAGCGCGCCGGGGGCCGCGCCCGTCGTAGTCGTCGGCACGACCGGCGACCCGGCCACGCCGTACGCCAACGCCGTGGCGCTGGCGAAGCAACTGCCCGGCGCGGTGCTCCTGACATTCGAAGGCGAAGGACACACCGCCTACGGCAAGCGGAACAGCTGCGTCGACAACCGGGTCAACAGCTACCTGATCGACGGGAAGCTCCCCGAGGCCGGAACGCGCTGCAAGCCCTGAGTCCGCTCTGGTGACCGCGCGGCGGCAGCCCCGCCGCGCGGTCACCGGCGGAGCCGGTCAGTGCGGGCGCGACCCGCCGCCGCCCTTGCCGGTGCGCTTCGCGACCTGCTCCTGAACCTTCTTGATCGCCATCTGAACCTTGTCGGGGTTCTTCTTGGCGTAGTCCGTTGCCTTTTTTATGAGACTGCCGAAACCGGCCATCGTGTGCCCTCCCTCTCGACGCTCTGCGGAACCGTCTCCGCAGAATCGTCCCTGCCTGTCGACCCGACGCTACCGGGCGGGCTCCGCCGGGACAAAGAGTCATGATCCGGTCACATGTAGCCGCGCCGACCGGATACCGTCGTCTGGTGCGTTCTACAAACACTCCCCTCCTGTCCGGGTACGCCGTCGTCGACGTCGAGACCACCGGTTTCAGCCCCGCCACCGAGCGGGTCCTCGAAGTCGCGGTGGTCCACGTGTCACCCGGCGGCGAGATCACCGGGAGCTGGGACACCCTCGTCCACCCGCAGGGCCCCGTCCGCGGCACCCATGTGCACGGGATCACCGCGGCGATGCTGGACAGCGCGCCGCCCTTCGCGGACGTCGCCGAAAGCCTCCACGGACTCCTCGCCGGACGTGTGGTCGCCGCCCACAACCTGTCCTTCGACGCGCGGTTCCTGACCGCCGAGTTCGGCCGTACGGGAATTGAACTCCCGCAACTCGGCCTCGGCGTCTGCACGATGAAACTCGCCAAGGTGCACCTGCCGGGGCCCTCCGCGAAACTCGCCGACTGCTGCGCCCGAGCGGGCATCGAACTCGTCAACGCCCACGCCGCGCGCTTCGACACGGAGGCGACGGCGGCGCTGCTCGCCCGGTTCCTGCGCCAGGGCGTCGTCGGCCCGGCCGCGTGCATCCCCGTACAACGGGGTCCGCTGCCGGACCTGAGCCGGTTCGTCTCGCGCGCCGGGACCGTGCCGGCCCCGAGGTCGTTCCTGCCCCCGGCCGCCGACACGCTGTTCTAGAGGTCGCGGATGCGACTCCGGTGCTGTGGAACTCCCGGTCCTGGCTGTATCCACCCGAGAGGTCCCGGACGCGACTCCACTACCCCGACACCGGCAGGTAGCCCAGCCACGCGTTGACCGCGCGCATAGCCGCGTTCTCACCGTCGTTCTGGGTGAAAGCAGTCCGGTAGCCGGCCCCGTACGCCATGTGCGGGGAGTGCGTCTTGGCGGTCTTCGACAGGCCGCGTCCGCGGAACTCGCGGCGCGTGCCGGTGAAGCCCGACCAGTAGCGGTCCGCCCCGTCGACGGCGGCGACGGTGAAGGCCGCGACCGTGCCGTCGACCGTGACGACCGACGACAGGTCCATGCTGTTCCCGGTCCGCGACCACACGGCCGACAGCCACTTCGCGTAAGGGAAATCCTCCGTCACCACGTCCACCGGTTCGTCCAGCAGCGCCTCGGCGTACGCCGTGTGGAACCCGTGAAGGTCAAGGGCGAACGACGAAGCCGCGCGTACGGCGACACCCGCGGCCAGGTCCGGCACGGCGGGCAGCGCGCCGCTCAGCTCAAGGCGCTGGAAGTCGGAGCGCCGGCTGCGCCGGTAGCCGTGCTGTTCGGCGAAGCGGATCGACGCCCGCCCGGACCACACCGACGATCCGGCCGTCACCCTCGGTCAACCACACCCGGAACCGCTCCGTGGCCGGCAGATTGTGCACCCGCCAGTCGAACAATCCCGGCGGTCTCCACCAGGTGCGGATGGGCGGCACGCTGCACCCCGATCGCGGCCTCGGCGTCGGTGGAGCGGTACGGGCGGATCTCGTAAGCAGTCATAGGAGCGCGACTTTACGGATGGTCAGCTGCTCCGGCCAGTGATTTCCCCACCGATTGGGGTCCCGTACGGCCTTGGTGGTTTCCTTGGGACGCACCTCGGGACACCGCTCCCGACCGACAACGTACGGAGACACTCATGGCCGAAGTCAGGGCCACCACGTCCAGGACCGTCGACGGGGAACCGGGGGAGGTGTTCGCCAAGCTCGCCGACTATGTGCAGCACCGGCCGACCATCCTGCCGGAGAACTACACCGGGTACGAGGTCCGCGAAGGCGGCAAGGGCGCGGGCACCGTCGTGCACTGGGTGCTGCGGGTCACCAGCAAGCGCAGCCGCGACGTGCTGGCCACGGTCACCGAACCCGCCGAGCACACGCTCGTCGAGACGGACGCCAACTCCTCGATGGTCACCACCTGGAAGGCCGGGCCGGCCGGTGCGGGCCAGACCACCGTGTCGATCACCACCGTCTGGAACGGGGCCGGCGGCATCGGCGGCTTCTTCGAGAAGACCTTCGCCCCCGGCGGTCTGAAGAAGATCTACGACGCGAGCCTCGCGAAGCTGTAGGCCGTGCGTGCGTGGGATCTTCCCGGACTGAAGGTCCCACCCACGGGCACGGGCGGTAGCGTTTCCGTCCATGCCCCCGATTTCCCCCGGCACCTGGCCGCGGCACTTTCCGGCCGGGCGGGTGCTGGTCGCGCACAACGCGCCCTTCGACTGGGGAATGCCGACGGGGATTCGCTCCTGCGCCAGGCGCAGGCGTGGACGGTAGACGCCCGAACGCAGGTTTCGAGGACGAACACGGTGCGAATGCCCGCGGGCCGGTCGGTGAATTCGTCCGCGCGGACGATGAGTTCGTTGAACGGCCCGGGCTGGTCGCTCAGGTAGCGCAGTCGTATGTACGCGGGTTTGCTGAGGAATCCGTAGCGGGTGGCGAAATCCCCTTTGGGGGCGTCAGCGTGAACGCGGTCTTCGGGGAGGCAGTGGTCGAGGAGTTCTCCGAGGCGGCCCTTGTGTGTCTTGATGAACTTGGTGTCGACGCCGGGTACATCGACCTGTCGGAGGTAGACCGGAGTTTCGGCGCGGTCGCGGATCCACCCGACGGCGCAGGTCGGCGATGTCGGTGCCGAAGCCGGCGAAGTCGGCTCCGATGGACATCGGGGTGTCGGCGGTGAGAAAAAATCGGTCCGGCTGCCCGGTGTTGGCGTCGGGCACCCAGAACACCTGGGCGAGTGTGACCTGGGCGTCGACGAAGGCCTTGATGTGGCGTCGTACCTCGTACGAGTCCGGAAATTCTGTGAGCCCCAGCGCCAGAGGGCGCAGCTCAACGACTTCGGCCAGGTTCACGTGACCGCCCGGGCTCGCGCGGATCATCGCCCGCGCCTGTACGGCCAAGGCCCCGAGGTCCACGTGTACGCCCGCGAACATTTCCGAGACATCCACCTCAGTGTCGTCGAACGACCCGACAGCGCTGTGCGACCGCCTTCTCCGGAGCGCTGGTCGCATCGAAGTGCGCCTCGTCGTCCGCACGCAGCAACCTCCACGCCGGGTGGTCGAACAGGCCTGTGACATCGTCGAATTCCACGCGTCCCGCCCTGGATCGCACGTGTTCAACACCGTACCCACCAGTCAGGAGGGGTGGGCGGATTTCAGCCTGGAAGCTGGCACCGACAAACCCATTGATCGAATATATTCTCGAGTTCCACCCGTCGGATGTCCTGTGGGACCCGCGCCCGGATCGAAACTATGTCCAACAGGCCGGTAACCTGAGGACCGGCTGTTCGATGGGTTGCGAGAGGAACACGATGGCAGAGCGCAGGCCCATTGAGGCATGGCTGACCGACATGGACGGCGTGTTGATCCACGAGGGTGTGCCGATCCCTGGTGCGGCGGAGTTCATCGGAGCGCTGAGGGCGTCCGGGAAGCCGTTCCTCGTGCTGACGAACAATTCGATCTACACCCCCCGTGACCTGCACGCGCGCCTGGCCGGCATGGGGCTGCACGTGCCGGAGGCGAACATCTGGACGTCGGCGCTGGCCACGGCGAAGTACGTGGACGACCAGCGGCCGGGCGGCTCGGCGTTCGTGATCGGTGAGGCGGGGCTGACGACCGCGCTCCACCAGGTCGGGTATGTGCTGACGGACTCCAACCCTGATTTTGTGATTCTCGGCGAGACCCGGCAGTACTCCTTCGAGGCGTTGACCAAGGCGATCCGGCTGATCGTCGCCGGTGCCCGTTTCATCTGCACCAACCCCGATGAGACCGGGCCGTCTCCCGAGGGGCCGCTGCCGGCTGCGGGCTCCGTCGCCGCGCTGATCACGAAGGCCACGGGCAGGAGCCCGTACTTCATCGGCAAGCCCAATCCGCTGATGATGCGGCACGGCTTGAACGCCATCGGGGCGCACTCCGAGACCGCTGCCATGATCGGCGACCGGATGGACACCGACGTACGCGCCGGTCTGGAAGCGGGTATGGAGACCTTCCTCGTGTTGTCCGGGCTCACCGCGAAGGATGAGGTCGACGACTTCCCGTACGTGCCGACGCATGTGATGGGGTCGATCGCGGACATCGTCGAGCTCGTCTGAGCCGCGGGTGGTAGAGGCGACGAAGGCCCTCCCGGAATTCAGGGAGGGCCTTCGCCTGTCCGACTGTGGGGTATCGCAGAGCTCTGGAGAGTAAGAACCCGCAGGTCAAGCGGATACGTCAGAGGTCTGCGGCCAGCCAGCCCGCGCCGATCCCGAGCGCCGCCGCGTTGGCCAGCGCGAAGAAGCCCACCCAGAACGCGGCCGGGATACGGGTCAGGTCGGCCAACTGGTCGGCGTCCGACCACTGGGCGCGGGCCTTGCGGCGCATCTGCTGGAGCTCGACCACCGGACGCAGCCCGGCCGCGAGCAGGAACCACACCAGCAGGTAGGCGAAGCCGGCCTGCACCTTCTCGCTGGTCAGCCAGGACACGGCGAACACGACGCCGCCGCTGACGATCAGCGAGAACGCTCCGTACAGGTTACGTATGACGATCAGCATCAGCAGCAGGAACGCCATGGTGAGCCACAGCACCAGGGTGATGTGGTCACCGGCGAGCAGCGCCGCCGCGCCCAGGCCGAGCAGGGCCGGGGCCGGGTAGCCGGCGGCGGCGGTCAGGATCATCCCCAGACCGGTGGGCTTGCCCGACGACACGGTGACCCCGGAGGTGTCCGAGTGCAGCCGGATGCCCTGCAGTTTGCGCCCGCACAGCAGGGCGACCAGGGCGTGCCCGCCCTCGTGGGCGATGGTGACGAGGTTGCGCAGCACCCGCCAGACGGGCTGGTGGAGGACGAGGGCCAGCGCGACGGCTCCGGCTGCGGCGACCAGCCAGCCCGGCGGGGCGGTCTGGGTTCCGGTGACCCGGTCCCACAGCTCCTGCATGCTTACTGATGTCACGTACGCCGTCCTGTCTGTGCTGCGGTCGCCGGCCGGCTGCCGCCGGTTGCCAGTCCCGCACGTTATCGGCCCGGGAGTAAAGCCAGAAGTAAAGGCAGCGGTAATGGCTGCGTCGAATCGCTTGATTGTGCCAAGTAGGTGTAGTGATCCCGTGGTCCAAGACGACGCATCCGGACGATGAGTGCCACCCGCCGACCACCGACGATCCGGACTGGACCGAAACCTACTGGTTCACCTTCACCGTGCCCGAACGCACGCTGTCAGGTCAGCTGTATACGTTCTTCCGCCCGAACGAGAAGGTCGCCGCCGGCGGTGAACTCACGGTCGATCTGACCTTCACCGGCCTGTTCCCGCCGCACTGTCTGGGCGGGAAGCACCTCGACCCGTCGGGCCGCTATGCCGGTTCGATCACTCTCCAGGGTGAGACGTTCGACGTCGACGTCGACGCGTACGGCTGTCGGCGACGGCCCGGGATTCACTCCCGGGCCGTTTTTGTGTCCGATTTGTCCTTCAGTGTGAGGTGTTCGAGCCGGCCTCTACTTGAAGTTAGGTAAGCCTTGCCTCTAGTGTTCGAATCTGGGAGAGGCAAGGCTTGCCTAACTAGTCGCCTGGCCTTCTTCCGTTCCGAGCACGCTCCACCTGTGGGACCACCCCACGCACGATCCCTGGAAAGGGCCGATCACCGATGCGTCTGCGCACGCCTCTGCGGATAGCCGCGGCCGTACTGTCCGTCACCGCCTTCGCCACCGCATGCGGCAGCGACGGCGACAAGAAGTCGGACAAGGCGGCCCCTGCCGCGAGCGCCAAGACCGGACTGCCGGTGACCGTCGAGTCCGTCGGCCGCGGCAAGGTCGAGGTCAAGGACGTCAGCCGCATCGTGCCGCTGAGCGGCAACGAGGCACAGATCGTGTACGCCCTCGGTTTCGCCGACAAGGTCGTCGCCACGGACACCTCCGGCGCGATCCTGCCCGAGTCCAAGGGCAAGAAGGTCTTCGGCTCCTCCCGCCAGATCAACTCCGAGGGCCTGCTCGCCGAGCGCCCCACCGTCGTGATCGGCAGCTCGGACGCGAACCCCGCCGCCGCCCTCGACCAGCTCAAGGCCGCCGGCGTACCGATCGTCCTGGTGCCCAAGGGTGCGAAGGTCGAGGACGCCGCGACCCGCATCCAGGCCATCGCCACCGCACTCGGCGTGCCGGAGAAGGGCAAGGCGCTCGCCGCCAAGACCCAGGGTGAGATCGACGCCGCCAAGGCCAAGGCCGCCGCGTCCGGCAAGAAGCCCCGGGTGGCCTTCCTCTACATGCGCGGTACGCAGATGCCCCCACAGATCGGCGGCAAGGGCTCCGGCCTGGACAACCTGATCACTTCCGCCGGCGGCGTCGACACCGGCACCGAGATCGGCGTCGACGACTTCAAGCCGCTCACCCCCGAGGCGCTGGCCACCGCCAAGCCCGACGTGATCCTCACCTTCACCAAGGCGCTTGAGTCCGTCGGCGGCATCGAGGGCGTCGTCAAGATGCCGGGCGTCGCCCAGACTCCGGCCGGCCAGAACAAGAAGGTCGTCGTCATCGACGACCTGGAGGCCGGCGCCTTCGGCGCCGAGACCGGCAAGGCCCTGGACAAGCTGACCGGTCTGCTGAACAGCTGACCGGACCTCTGCGGCCGGCGGCCCCGGGACACTCTCCCCGGGGCCGCCGGTCACACCACGTTCCAGGCGCACAGCTTCACTTCGCGGCTCAGTCGCACTGTGATTTTCAGCTCCGCTGTGACACTCAGTTTCACCGTGACTTTCAGCTCCGCTGTGACAGTCAGCCGCACCGTGCCACTCAGCTCCACACAGAAAGGGGGGACCCGCCCGTGACCACGGCGACAGTCGGCACCGTGTCTGAAGGCTCCGTGCCCGACGGCTCCGCGACCGGGACCGGACCGGCCGCCCCCTCCCGCGTCCACCGGGGACGCTGGCTGCTGCCCGTCCTCGTGGCCGCGCTCCTGATCGTGTGTGTCGCCGCCGCGGGCATCGGCGCGATGAAGATCCCCGCCGGTGAGGTCATCGCCTCGCTGTTCCACAAAGCCGGGCTGAACGTCGGACACGTGTCCGAGTCACACGACTCGGTGCTGTGGGCCATCCGCTTCCCCCGGGTGGTCCTGGGCATTCTCGTCGGCGCGTGCCTCGGCTGTGCCGGCGCCGCCATGCAGGGTGTGTTCGGCAACCCCCTCGCCGAACCCGGCATCATCGGCGTCTCCTCCGGCGCGGCACTCGGCGCGGTCTCCGCGATCGTCCTGGGCTTCTCCACGTTCGGTTCCTGGACCGTCACGGCCTTCGCCTTCATCGGCGGCCTGGTGACCACGATGGCCGTCTACCTGATGGCCCGGTCCAACGGGCGCACCGAAGTCGTCACCCTGATCCTCACCGGCGTAGCCGTCAACGCGCTGGCCGGCGCGGTCATCGGACTGTTCACCTTCGTCGCCGACGACGCCGAGCTGCGCAACATCACCTTCTGGAACCTGGGCAGCCTCGGCGGGGCCAACTGGAAGATCATCGGCGCGCTCGCCCCGTTCGCGCTGGTCGGCCTGCTGATCCTGCCGCGCTTCGCCCGGACCCTGGACCTCCTGGCCCTCGGCGACAAGGGCGCCCGCCATCTCGGCGTCGACACCGAGCGCATCCGCCTCGTGGTGATCACCCTGACCGCCGTCCTGGTCGGCGCGGCCGTCGCCGCCGCCGGTGTCGTCGGCTTCATCGGCCTGGTCGTCCCGCACCTGATCCGGCTGATCGCCGGGCCGCGGCACGCTCTGCTGCTTCCGGCATCCGCGCTGCTCGGCGCCGTCGTCACCGTCACCGCCGACCTGGCCGCGCGCACTGCGGCCTCGCCGACGGAGGTTCCGCTGGGCGTGCTGACGGCGCTGCTCGGGACACCGTTCTTCCTGTGGTTGCTGCGTCGTACACGCTCCCGGCAAGGCGGTTGGTCGTGACTGCCCAGTCCCGTCGTCGTACCCGTACCCGTACTTGTGTTCGTTTTCGTCTTCGTCTTCGTCTTCGTCAAGGAGGTTGGTCGTGAGTCTCGCCCTGGTGGACGCCGTCCGTACGAAGCTGCGCTCGCGCAACTGCGCGATGCGCGTCGACCCGACGGCCCCGGCCATCGAAGCGCGGGGTGTCACGTACACCCTCGAAAACGGCAAGACCCTCCTCGACGACGTGTCGCTGAGCGTCGGCCAGGGCGAGCTGCTCGCCGTCCTGGGGCCGAACGGCGCGGGCAAGTCCACCATGCTCGGCCTGCTCACCGGTGACCTCAGGCCCACCGGCGGTGAAGTCCTCGTCGGCGGCCACCCGATCACCGCGTTCAGCGCGAGTGAGCTGGCCAAGCACCGCTCGGTGATGCCGCAGGCGGTGACTCTGGCCTTCCCGTTCACCGTCGATGAGGTCGTACGGATGGGGCGTTCGCCGTACCTCGGCATGCCGTGTGAGGAGACGGAGGACGAGATCGTCGCCCGCTGCCTGACGGAGACCGACACCACCCACCTGCGCGACCGCACCTACCCGTCACTGTCCGGTGGCGAGCAGGCCCGCGTCACCCTCGCCCGGGTACTCGCCCAGCAGGCGCCCCTCGTCTTCCTCGACGAACCGACCGCCGCGCTCGACCTCAAGCACACCGAGGACGTCCTGCGGATGGCCCGCGCCCGCGCCGCGCAGGGCGACGCAGTGGTGGTCGTGCTGCACGACCTGAACCTCGCCGCCGCGTACGCCGACCGCATCGTGCTGCTCGCCGACGGCAAGCTCGTCGCCTGCGGCAGGCCCCGCGACGTCTGCACCGCCGAGACGCTGTCGGCGCTCTACGACCACCCGGTCGAGGTCATCGAACGCCCGGGTACGGGCGAGATCCTGGTGCTGCCGCAGCGCGGTTGAGCATCCTGAAGGTGTGGCCTTCTCAGGCTGAGGGGACCGTTGCCACGGTGTCCGCGGTCGCCGCGGGTGTGGCGGACGGCTGCCGCCTCCGGATGAGCACGCTGTACACAGTCGCGGAGACGACGCCCGACAGCAGGAAGCTGAAGTCGATTCCGCCGGTCCAGTCGATCAGGACGCCGTGGTACAGCGAGGTGTTCGTCCCCATGAGGCCGACGACCGAACCGGCCGCCCAGGCGGCGGTGGCGTCGACGTTCCAGCCCGAGTGGAACCAGTAGACGCCGCCGCGGGTCCCGCGGTTGTAGACCTGGAGCGCCTCAGTGTCGTACTGGCCACGGCAGCGGAAGTAGCCGATGACAGTGATCACCGCCCACGGAGTGCCGACGGCGGTGAGCAGCAGGACGAACGAGGTCATCGCCTCCTGTGCGGCCCACGCGAAGTGGCCGGAGAAGACCAACGCGGTGGCCACCGCGGCCACGGTGTACGTGGCTTGTGTACGGGTCGCGCGCGGCAGGATCGCATCGAGGTCGAGGCCCATGCTGTAGAGCATCAGCCCGGCGTTGCCGATCGACCCGGCGGAGGCGCCGACCAGCAGCAGGCCCAGGAACCAGAAGGGCGCACCGGCCACCAGCGGTCCCGCGTAGTCCTCGCCCGCGCCGACCGCGATGGCGGTGAAGGTGCCGAAGAGCTGAGGGATGAGCAGGCCGAAGACCAGACCCAGGCACGTCGCCCGGAACACCGCGCGCGGATTGTGGCGGCGCGGCGAGATGTAGCGCGTGTAGTCGCCGAGCAGGGTGATGAAGGCGATGGGGCCGCTCAGTCCGGCGGAGACCACGGCCAGCACCCACGTCGGCCAGAACCCGCCGAGCAGGTACTCACTGCCCTCCGGCGTGGCCGTGGTGAAGTCGCCGGCGTACGCGATGACGCCGATCAGCAGGATCACGATCATGATGACGGCCAGCGCCTTGCTCAACCTGAGCAGCAGCCGGTAGCCGTACACGGCGCCGACAGCGGTGCAGCCGGCCAGGGCCGCGTAGACGAGCCCGTAGCTCCAGCCGTCCGCAGGCAGGCCGAACAGCCTGCTCAGACAGCCGACGACCGCGTCGCCGCCGACCCACAGGGTCAATGCCGTGTAACCGAGCGAGAGCAGCAGGCCCAGGACCGAGCCGAGCAGCCGGCCGCGCACGCCGAAGTGCGCGCCGCTGCTGGTGGAGAGGTTCGTCGCGGTGCGCAGTGACACCAGGGCGAGCGGCGCGACCAGCACCGTGCCGATCAGCGTGCCGACCACCAGCGAGCTGACCGCCGCCCACCAGCCGAGGCCGAACGAGACCGGGAGCCAGCCGAAGACCACCACGCCGAGGGCGAGGTTGGAGCCGAGCAGGATGCTCACCAGGTCCCGGGGGCTGCTGGTGCGTTCTTCGTCGGGGACGGTGTCGACACCGCGTTGTTCGATCTTCATGGGTGGTCTCCCCGCGCGCTGCCCGAACGTCCCGAATATTTAGAACGCCGTTCAATGTCTCCCATGGGCACGCCAGCGTCAATGCCCTCAATCGTCTTGTTTTGGCAACGGGGACAATCGGGACACCGGACCCGGCGGACGTTCAGTCCCCTGCCGCCGGGCCGCTACTCACAGTCGCGGGTCCGACCGTGTAGCCTCCACCCGACAGGTGCCGCTGATTCCCTGCCGGATGTGTGCTGGAAACCCATATCCACGCAGCTCAGAGCCATGATTTGGTGATTCTTCGGCAGCTCACCCCGCCCTGCCGACTATCCAGGGCTGACCTATCCCGGGAGGCTCTACGTGCGACTGACACCCACGGAACGCGACCGTCTGCTGCTGTTCACCGCCGCCGAACTGGCGCGCGCGAGACGGGCCCGCGGCCTGCGTCTGAACGTCCCCGAGGCGACCGCGCTCATCGCGGACACCGTCTGCGAAGCGGCCCGGGACGGTCGGCGACTGGCCGAAGCCATCGACGCGGCCCGCAGCGTCCTCGGCCCCGACGACGTGCTTCCAGGGGTGGCCGATGTGGTCACCGAGGTGCACGTGGAAGCGGTCTTCGACGACGGGACCCGCCTCGCGGTGGTCTCCGACCCGTTCCGCGGCGGCTCCCTGGGCGACGACGCCCCGGGCGCGGTCCTGCCGGGACCGGCCGACGCCGAACCCGTACCGGCCGTCACACTCACGGTGCACAACACCGCGTCCGTACCGGTCAGCGTCACCTCGCACTTCCACTTCTTCGAGGCCAACCCCCGCCTCGACTTCGACCGCGCCGCCGCCTACGGCATGCGCCTGTGTGTCCCGGCAGGTTCGTCCGTGCGCTTCGGCCCGGACGAAAGCGGCGAGGTCGGCCTCGTGCCGATCGGCGGGGACCGGATCGCGATCGGCTTCGCGGGTCTGGTGGACGGCCCGCTCGACGCGCCGGGCGCGAAGGAAGAAGCGCTGCGCCGTGCCGCCGCCTGCGGCTACCTGGGCACGGCCGGTCCGACCGCCGGTCCGCTGGAGACTGATCAGATGGAGAGTGGCGAATGACCGGCATCGACCCGCACGAGTACGCAGCGGTCCACGGCCCCCGCGCCGGGGACCGCGTCCGGCTCGGCGACTCCGGGCTTGTCGTCCGGGTCGAGTCCGACTCGCAGTCGCGCGGCGACGAATTCCTCGCCGGCTTCGGCAAGACCGCCCGGGACGGACTGCACCTGAAGGCCGCCTCGGTGCGCCATACCTGCGATGTCGTCATCAGCAACGTGCTGGTCATCGACGCGCTGGTCGGCATCCGCAAGGTGTCGATCGGCATCCGCGAAGGCCGGATCTGCTCCATCGGCCGGGCCGGGAACCCCGACACCCTCGACGGCGTGGACGTCGTGGTCGGCACCGGCACGTCGATCGTGTCCGGCGAAGGCATGATCGCGACCGCCGGGTCGGTCGACGCACACGTCCACCTGCTCTCGCCACGCATCATGGAGGCCTCGCTCGCCTCCGGTGTGACCACGATCATCGGCCAGGAGTTCGGCCCGGTGTGGGGCGTCGGCGTCAACTCCCCGTGGGCCCTGCGGCACGCGTTCAACGCGTTCGACGCCTGGCCGGTCAACATCGGCTTCCTCGCCCGGGGTTCGTCCTCCGACGCGGCACCGCTGATCGAAGCCCTCGCCGAGGGCGGTGCGAGCGGCTTCAAGGTCCACGAGGACATGGGTGCCCACACCCGGGCCCTGGACACCGCGCTGCGCGTCGCCGAGGACTACGACGTCCAAGTCGCCCTGCACAGCGACGGGTTGAACGAATGCCTCTCAGTCGAGGACACGCTCTCCGTGCTTGACGGCCGCACCATCCACGCCTTCCACATCGAGGGCTGCGGCGGCGGCCACGTGCCCAACGTGCTGAAGATGGCCGGCGTACGGAACGTCATCGGCTCGTCGACCAACCCCACGCTGCCGTTCGGCCGCGACGCGGTCGCCGAGCACTACGGCATGATCGTCTCGGTCCACGACCTCAAGACCGACCTGCCGGGCGACGCGGCCATGGCCCGCGACCGCATCCGCGCCGGGACGATGGGCGCCGAGGACCTGCTCCACGACCTGGGTGCGATCGGCATCACGTCCTCCGACGCGCAGGGCATGGGCCGCGCGGGCGAGACCGTCCGCCGCACCTTCCAGATGGCCGGGAAGATGAAGGCCGAGCTGGGTCCCATGGAAGGCGACGGGCCGGACGACGACAACGCCCGTGTGCTCCGCTACATGGCCAAACTCACGATCAACCCCGCCATCGCCCACGGGCTGGCCCACGAGATCGGCTCCATCTCGGTCGGCAAGATGGCCGACATCGTGCTGTGGCAGCCGAAGTTCTTCGGCGCGAAGCCGCAGCTCGTCCTGAAGTCGGGATTCCCGGCGTACGGTGTCACCGGCGACCCCAACGCCGCCACCGACACCTGCGAACCGCTCGTCCTCGGGCCGCAGTTCGGTGCCCACGGAGCCACCGCCGCCGACCTGTCCGTCGCCTTCGTCAGCGCCGCGGCGGTCGAAGCGGGATCGCCGGGCCGGGCGTTCGACTCGATGCCCACCCGCCGCCGCCGGGTCGCCGTACGCGGCACCCGCGGCATCGGCCCGGCCGACCTGATCCTCAACTCCCGCATCGGCGACGTCCAGGTCGACGGCCGCAGCGGACTGGTCAGCATCGACGGCGACCCGCTGCGCTCCGAGCCGGCTGACGAAGTCCCGCTCAGCCGCCTGTACTTCCTCTGACGAAGACCGTCTGACGAAGACCGTCTGACGACGACCGCCTGACGACGACCGTCCGGCGGCGCTCCTCCGACGCCCCTCGTGACAATGCCCCGCTGACGACCACCTTCCACTAAGGACCCGCACCATGAGCAGCACCCCCGCAGCAGACGGCTTCCGGATGCCCCCCGAGTGGGAGCCGCACACCCGCACCTGGATGGCGCTCCCGTCGCCGAGCACCAGCTTCCCCGACGCCGACGACCTCGCCGAGTCCCGGGCAGCCTGGGAGGAAGTCGCCCGTACGGTAAGCCGTTTCGAGCCAGTCACCGTGCTGACCGTCCCCGGTGACGGTGACCGCGCCCGCCAGGCCCTCGGCCCTGCGGTGGAGGTGGTCGAGCAGCCGCTCGACGACGCGTGGATGCGCGACATGGGCCCGACGTTCCTCACCTCGGCTGACGGTGAACTCGCCGTCGCAGGCTGGGTGTTCAACGGATGGGGCGCCCAGGAGTGGGCGAAGTGGGACCTCGACTCGCAGGTCGGTTCCTTCGTCGGCGAGCGGGCCGGTGCCCGCCGCTACATCTCCACGCTGGTCAACGAGGGCGGCGGCATCCACGTCGACGGCGAGGGTACGGTCCTGCTGACCGGGACGGTCCAGCTCGACCCGGGGCGCAACCCGGGCTGGACCCGCGGGCAGGTCGAGGCGGAGCTGCACGGCCTCCTCGGCACCACCAAGGCGATCTGGCTGCCGCGCGGACTGACCGCCGACTACAACGAGTTCGGCACCCGGGGCCACGTCGACATCGTCGCCGCCTTCGTCCGCCCCGGCGTGGTCGTCGTCCACAGCCAGCAGGACCCCGGGCACCCGGACTACGCGGTCTCCCAGGAGACCGTCGCCATCCTGGCCGGCACCACCGACGCCCGGGGCCGCGCTCTGGAGATCGTTGAACTCCCCGCACCCTCGGTCACCGAAGCGGACGGCGAACTGGTCGACTACTCCTACGTCAACCACTACCTGTGCAACGGCGGCGTCGTCCTGTGCGCCTTCGACGACCCGGCGGACCAGGTCAACGCGGACATCTTCGCGAAGCTCTTCCCCGACCGTGAGGTCGTCCTCGTCGACGCCCGCACGATCTTCGCCCACGGCGGCGGCATCCACTGCATCACGCAGCAGCAGCCCAGCGTCCAGAACAGGCCCTAGAACCCGGACAGGAGCCCCGGGTCCGGCGCCCTCCCGGACCCGGGGCTCCATGGTTCTGACGCGGTATCACTGCTCGCTGAACGCCTTCCGCAGCGCGGAAAGGGACCCGTCCAGTGCCGCCCGGCACGAAGGCACCAGGTCCGTGAAGTTCAGGAACCCGTGCACCATGTCCTCCCGTACGTCCAGCTCCGCGGGAACCCCGGCGTCGCGCAACTTCCGGGCGTACGCCTTACCTTCGTCGAGCAACGGGTCGTTCCCGGCCACGACTACGTACGCGGGCGCGAGTCCTGACACGTCATCAGCAAGCGAAACGGCACCGTACGGGATCGCCTCCTCGCGGGTGAACCTGTCGAAGTGGTGGCGCCCGAAGAACTGCATCGCGTCCGCGCCGAGCATCGGGGCTTCGGCGAACCTGATCCGTGACGGAGTGTCATCCAGCCCTGTCGCGGGATACCACAGCATCTGAAGCACGGGCTGCGGCAGCCCCCGGTCCCGGGCCATCAGGCAGACCCCGGCTGCGATCGACCCGCCCGCACTGTCCCCGGCGAGCGCGATCCGCGCCGGGTCCCCGCCCAGTTCCGCGGCGTGCTCCACGGCCCAGGCGTACGCGGCGTAGCCGTCCTCCAGCGCAGCCGGGAACGGGTGCTCGGGGGCCAGCCGGTAGTCGACCGCGAGAACGACGGACCCGGTCTCCCGCGCGACGGTCCGGCACAGCGCGTCGTGACTGTCCAGGTCGCCGATCACAAACCCGCCGCCGTGGCAGAAGACGGTGACCGGAAGCCCAGTGTCCAGCGAAGGGCGGTAGACCCGTACGGGAAGTTCCCCGACAGGCCCGGGAACCGTCCGGTCCGCGACCGAGGGCAGTTCGGTCATCACCGGCAGGAACGCGACCCCGGCGGCCATGTTCGCCCGGAACGTGACCGGGTCGAGGCTCCAGTCGAGGTTCGGGACCATGTCCAGGAACTGCTTCAACTCCGGGTCGATCGGCATGGCTGTTGTTCCTGTTCTCTTGTGGGTCCGGTGCGGGGCGGGCCCGCCCCGCACCGGCAGCGTCGGGGCGAATGTACGTGCGAACCGCATCAAGATGAAGGGGTGTACGCCGGGAAACCGGCTATCGGATGTCAGTGCCCTCCGCTCCACTTGAGTGAGCCCGCACCTAGGCACGAGCAACGGGAGCCGCCCGATGACCGGTCACTCCGCGAAGCCCACCCCGGACCCCGGGCCGGAACCCGCGCCACACCCCGCCTCCGCTCCGGACTCCGTCGAGGACGAACTCTTCGGCGGCCCCCTCAAGTCGGCCGGCAGCTGGGACATCCACGAAGACGAGGCGTTCAAGGCCGGGTTCCGGGCCAAAGCGCGCAGCACCCCGCGCTCCGTCAGGCTGGCTGTGGTCTTCGCCTGGCAGGCCGACCGTACGGCGTCCATCACGATGCTCGGTTGCCAGCTGGTGTCCGCGGTCCTCGGCGCGGTCGGCCTCCTCGCGGTCAATCAGGTGCTCCTGCGGCTCCTGGCGCCGGGGCCGATCGCCGACAGGGTCGGCGAAGCGCTCCCGGCGCTGGTCGTGGTCGGCGCGACCCGCTGCGTCGCGAACCTCGCCCTCGCCGGGGCCTACGCCGCCACCGGGCGCCTCGAACCCAAAGTCCAGCGCATCGCCGAGCTGCGCCTGCTGAGCCGGGTCGTCCAGGCCGAACTCATCACCATCGAGGACGCTGAGTTCCAGAAACTGCTCAAGGCCGCCGAATCCGGGACATCCGCCGTGCGGCGGGTCCTCTCCCAGAGCGCCGGGATGCTCGACGCGGTCCTCGGGATCATCACCGCGGCCGGCGTGCTCGGTGTGCTCCACCCACTTCTGCTCCCACTGCTCCTACTGATCGTCGTTCCGCGCGCGTGGAGCGCGGCGCGGTCGGCCAACCGGCGCTACGGGTCACACCAGGTGTGGCTTGAGCACATGCGCCGCCAGTGGCTGCTCGCCGACCTGCTCATCGACAAGGACAAAGCCGAGGAACTGCGGGTGCACGACAACGGTGCCTACCTTCTCGGTCAGTACACCCGCATGTCCGGCGCGGCCGAAGCCGAATCCGCCAGGCTCGCCCGCGCCCAGGCCGGCACGACCCTGTTCGCAAGCGCCCTGGAGGGAGTCCTGGCCGTCGGCACCTACGCGGTCCTGGGCTGGCTGCTCTCCACCGGACGCATGGAACTGGCCGCCGCCGGAACCGCTGTCATGGCCATCCGCGAGGGTGTCGGCAACCTCGGCACCCTCGTCTTCAGCGTCAACACGCTGTACGAGGACTCCCTCTTCGTCGCCGACCTCGACGCGGCCTGCAACCGCGCCGAAGCAGCGGCCATGCCGCCCGGCGCACGCCGGGACGGCGACCAGCACACCACCATCACCGCGAAGAACGTCACGTTCACCTACCCGGGCGCCCGCCGGCCCGCACTCGACGGCGTCGACGTCGAACTCCGGCGCGGGGAGATCGTCGCCCTCGTCGGGACCAACGGCTCAGGCAAGACCACCCTGGCCAAACTCCTGTCCGGGCTCTACGTCGCCGACACGGGTGAGGTCGCCTGGGACGGTGTCGACCTCCGGACCCAGGACCGTCGTACGGTTTTCTCCGGCATCACACTGATCTCACAGGAGTTCCCGCACTGGCCCTTCACCGCGGCCACCAACATCGCCCTGGGCCGGCCACAGCGCGGGCGGGACACCGCAGCCGTCCTGGACGCCTCCGACCAGGCCGACGCGACCGGCTTCATCAACGAACTCCCGTGCGGCTTCGAGACGTTGCTCGCCCGCGGCTACGAAGGCGGGGTGGATCTCTCCGGCGGCCAGTGGCAGCGTCTGGCCCTGGCCCGCGCGTGGTACCGCTCCGCGCCGCTCCTCATCTGCGACGAGCCCACGGCGGCCCTCGACCCGCGCAGCGAGATCGAGGCCTTCGAGCGCATCCGCGCCCTGGCCGGCGGCGGCCAGAGCGTCCTGCTCATCACCCACCGCATGGCGTCGGTCCGGCGCGCGGACCGGATCTACCTGATGAACGGTGGAAGGGTCGTCGAGCGCGGCACCCACCGGGAGCTGATGAAGAATCAGGGGGAGTACGCGGAGCTGTACCGCATGCAGGCGGAACAGTTCGAGCTGGGCTAGGGTCTGTTCTGATTTCCCGCCGGGGCCGCGCCTGCTGTTCGACCTCCTGCGCGTCCCGGTCCCCGGATCACGACGCCGACGGCACCACCGACCACGCAGCCTCCCGCACATCCGCGTTCGGATGCGTCCGCCACCCGGCCAGCCGCTCCCGCCACGGCGCGGCCCATCCGGCGAGTTCCCCGGCGGTCCCGAGCAGCCGCACCGCGAGGAGCCCCGCGACCTTCTCCGGCCGGCGGCCCAGGAACTCCAGGACGGGCAGCGCGTTCTCCGGATCGGCGTGGCGGTCGAGCAGCCCGCGTTCGTCGTGCCTGTGCGTCACGGCCCACAGGACCGGCCGCGCTTCGACCATGCTGATGAACCTGGCCCACAGTGCCGGATCGACCGGGCCCTCGGTGACCGACCGGCGCAGCACCGCGTAGTGCAGCGCCGCCGCGGCCCCGTGCTGCCCCACGGACGCGCAGCCGTCCGCGACGAACTGCCACAGCGGGGCGAGGTCAGTGGATGTCCCGGACCGGTGGTCAGGCTGCCGTAGCTGCCGGGCCAGCCGGGTCAGCTGGACCCGCGCGGAGTACGGCACCGCGGGGTCGTCGTCCCGGGACCGTTCCATGAGGAGGGTCACAGCGCGCCGCAGCGGCGCGGAGTCCACGGTCGCGCCCTGGATCAGGGTGCTGAACAGCGCGTTCTCGAATTCCCGCGCATCCGTCGTGTCGTCGCACTCGGCGAGCATCCCCGGCAGCAGCCGCAGCTGGTCCGGTGCGAACGGCCACCAGCCCTGGAAGGACACGGCGGCCTTCATCCGCACGGCGGGGTCCGCGTGTTCCAGAGCCCCGGCGACCAGCCGTGCCGCGTACGGACGCAACCGCTCCGGCGTGGTCCCGGCGTCGACCGCCAGCACGACATCGCGTACGGCGGGATCCCTGTCCAGCGCGCCCGCCGCCATCTCCGGCACACCGGGCTCGTCCAGGAAACCGAGCAGCGCGGCCGCGGCGGCGACCCGTACGTCCCGGTGCGGTTCCGGAACGCCCCACAACTTCCGCAGCACGTCCAGCGCACCCGGCGGGCGCAGCGCGGCGAGCGTCCGCACGGCTTCCTTCCGCGCCCCGACCGGGACTTCGGCCCCGAGGACGACCGGCGCGAGGAAACCGGTGACCGCACTGTCCGGCACCTCACCGAGGACCTGCCGGATGCCCCGGACGGCCGACCGCGCGACCAGGCCACTGCCTTCGGTCGCGAAGCGCAGCAGCGCGGGGAGAGCCTCTTCAGCCGAAGCGGTACGGGCCACTGACCCGAGTGCGGCCGCGACCACCGGCTGGTGCCCGTCGTCGAGCAGCGCGGTCAGCGTCGCAGTGTCACGCAGACTCCCGACGGCGGCCACCCGCTCGGACAACGGCGCCTCCTTGTCCGACGCGACTGCGGAAAGCCGCTGCTGGTGACGGACTTGCTGCCCGGGGGCCCACCGTGCGGTGACCTTGTAAGGGACCGCCGGCGGCACACCGTCGAGAACGGCTTCGAGCAGATCCGTCCGCCGGGTGCTGACGACCCGCCAGACAACATCGACGGACACGTACAAGGGATCCGCCGCGACCAGCTCACCCACCCGCGCGGAACGGGTCGCGGGTGCCGCCAGCCAGATCCGTACGGCGTCATCCCGGACGTCACCCGCGGCCCTGGCCAACTCGGCGACCACGGCGTCCAGTTCGGGCAGGAGCGGAAGTCGGTCCTTCAACAGCCGGGCCACGCGCAACACCGCGAACGGCCGCCCGCGCCGGTTCAGGTCAAGGATTCGGTCCCGCATTCCCGCCCACAGCGCCTGCTCGGCGCCCGGCGGCAAATCACCCACCAGGGAAGGAAGTTCGCCCGAACGCTCATCTTCCAGGAAGAGCAGAAGCGCCGGCAGGAGCTCGCCGACCCGTGTGTCGTCACCGGCCCGGCTCGCGGCGGTGATTGCGCGGTGCAGCCAGCTCCCCAGATGGTCCAGTGAGTTCCAGGTCGTACGGTCCTGAGCCTGCGCCGTGCCGGCGGCCGCCGCGTGGACGACCTGTACGGGCACCGCCGTGAGGAGCCGCGCCGGAGCTCGCGCGATCACTTCCAGAAGACGGCCACGTACGGAATCCTGGTCGGTCCAGGCGCGCCCCGCCCCGGCGACGACCCCGGCGAAGACGGCGGGGTCACCCGTACGCACAGCACACTTCAGGAGCGCCGCCCAGGCGCTGCCGCGCTCGTCCGGCAGGTGGGCGCGCGTCCCCGTTTCGAGCACTTCGCGGACTTCGGAGACCGGCAGCAGCGCGCGGAACCTGTTCCGGCGGTCCTCGCCCTGCGACGGCCGGGCGATTTCTTCACGCGCCACCCGTTCCAGCTCAGCGGACGGCAGCAGCACGGCCTTCGACGCCGGAACGGCGTCCCCTGACCGGGCGGCGCGCGCCAGGATCCCGTCGGCAACCAGGCCGCGGGCCGGTTCCGGGGCCTTCCGCAGGAACTCCGCACCCTTCGGCCGCGCACCGAACGAATCGATGAAAACGCCGATCACATCCGCTGATCCGGGTGTCCCGAGACCGGCCAGGAACCGGCACGCGGAGGTGGAGAGGACAAGGCCGGCGGGTTCGAACTCCTTGCCCGCCAGCACCGCCAGCAGCCGCTGCGGTTCACGCACCAACGCCGACCAGGCCCGGTCCTCCACCTGGTCGAACCAGCCGGAGTCCATGCGGTCGAGCAGATCGAGTGCGGCACTCGCGTCCCGTACGGCGATCTCGGTGAAAAGCCCGGCCCGGCCCCGGAACCAACCCCACGGCAGCGGCCCGGTCCGCTCCTCGAAGCCGGCCGCGAACTTCTTCGCCACCGCGTCCGGCGCGATCTTCACCAGCCGGAACAACAGCCCGACGGACGCGTCCACCCGCGGCAGCCACTCCCGTACGGCCTCCGCCGAACAGGCCGGCAGCAGCGCCGCCGCCTCCCCGTAGCGTTCCTCCACCACCGGAAGCAGCCGGTCCGCCAGCACCCGCCGCTTCGAGCCCCGGATGATCCTGTACACCTCCTGCCGCAGATTGCGCGGCGCGTCCTCCAGAAGCGGCTCCACAGTCGAATCGGGTACGGGAAGGCGCCGGCTCGCCGACAGCGCACCCCGCCGCAGTACCGGGTCCGACAGCGCCGCGCCGATGGTGTCCAAGTCCCGGCGCACAACGGCCAGTTGCAACCCGAGACGCCGTTCGTACGCGTCACCCGCGTCCAGCGCGGCGTGCAGCCCCCGGTACCCGGCGTCGTCCGACGCCAGGGCGAGTGCGGACAACCCCGCCATCCGCTCCGGATACGGCAGCGGGTCGAAGCGGTCGTGCAGATTCCGGCGGAGGTCCTGGCGGGCGTCGATTGCGATCGGCTCCTTGGCTGGGGGGACGTCCGCCCATGATCTATCGCGGGGGTGGGACGCGCCACGGAATTCACCCCAGGTGCGCGGGTCGTTACGCCACCGGAGACCCAGGAGACCCGGAGATCCGGAGATCCGGGAGACAACACCGGAAAATGAATGATCAATCATGCTTTTGTCCTATACAAACCGGTTACATCCGTTGACGTCTGGTGATCCCAGCGCAATGCTGCGCCGTACGACCGGCTGTCCCGGATGTCACTCGGGCATGGCGGGGACGGTCGGCGCAGGGGGAGGGGATATGCCGTTCAAGGAAGAACTCCAGGCGGTGGAGGCCGCGACGGCCGGCAGTGCCGACCAGATGATCGGGTACGGGCGGCTCTGGGCCGCGTACGTGTGGCTCGACAAGGACAGCGGCACGACCACCGGAGACCGGGACGCGCTCATCCAGTCGCTGAACCGGGAGCTGGGGCTCGCCAGGATGCGCGTCAGCCGCGGCTGGCAGGCGTACGACCCGGCCGTCAAGCGCGGCCGCCCGAAGCGCTACGTAGCGCTGGTCGCGGACATCGGCTCGGCGGCGGACGGCGGCGTCGCGACCGCGCGGGCGATGGTGAACTGGATGGACGGCAAGAGCACCCTGGCCGACCTGGGGGACTCGGCGCAGGAGCTCGCGGTCATCACGCACTTCGCCGAGGTGGGCCGGAACTACCACGCGGAACTGCGGAAGATGTACGCCATCATGCAGGCCGTCACCCGCGCGCCGTCCAAGGCGGCGGCGACGGCCAACTGGCTGGCGTTCCCCAAGGAGTTCACCCCCGCGCTGACCTACAAGGAGGACACCTCCACCGACTACGACCCCACCTCGGACGAGATGGACATGTCGAGGTCGGACGACGAAGTGAGCGGCAAGGAAGGCAAGGGTAAGGCGAAGGGCGACAAGTGACCTCCGGCGACAAGCTGAAGACCTATCAGGAGGGGACACGACTATGTCGTTCCAACAGGACCTGGCGGCCGTCGAGGCCGGCACGGCCGGCAGCGCCGGGCAGGTGATCGGGTACGGGGAGCTCTGGGGCAAGTACGTCTGGATCGACCCGGACAACGGGACCAACACCGGCTACCGGCAGTCGGTCATCGACTCGCTCAACAAGATCCTGACCACCGGCATGAAGGTCAGCCGCGGCTGGCAGGCGTACGACCCGACGGTGCGCAAGGGGCGCCCGCGCAAGTACATCGCGCTGGTGGAGGAATTCGCGAAGGAGGCCGACGGGGGGATCGCCACGGCGAAGGCCCTGGTGACGTGGATGGACGGCAAGTCCGTCCTGTCCGCGCTCAGCGGTTCCGCGCAGGAGCTCGCGGTGATCACGCACTTCGCCGAGGTCGGCCGGCAGTACGGGTCGACGATGCCGCTGTTGCGCCAGTTGGTGGAGGCCATCGCCGGTGCCGGGAACAAGGCGGCTGCGGTCGCCGCGTGGAAGGCGTTCCCGTCCCAGTACACGCCCGCGATGACGTACGCGGAGGACGCCCGTAAGGACTTCGTCCCCGACCCCAACGACTCGGGTAACGAGAGCGACTGAGACCGGCACCCTGAACGGGCAGCTGACCGCCGCCGGCCACTCTCACAGGTGCTGCAACACCGCCGCGCGCAGCTCGTGGTACGTCCGGCCGTCGGCGGTCTCGCCGACCGCGGTCACCGCCCATTCGTCCGTACTGTGCCGCTGGATCTTCACCATGATCTGCGCGTTGTGCGCGCCGGTGGCCGACAGGTCGAAGCGGGTCAGCTCCTTGTCGTTGGCGTGGTCGAGCAGGCGGCAGTAGGCACTGGCGATCTTCGAGAAGTCCGGGCCGCTGAAGTTGCTGACGGTGAACACCAGCGCGGTGATCCGGTGCGGCACCATGGCCAGGTTCACGATGATCGACTCGTCGTCGTGCTCGGCTCCGACATGGCCGTGGATGTCGTCGCCCGTGTGGACGACTGATCCGCAGTGGCTGACCAGTTCGCGCGCCCAGACGGTGTCCACGAGGTGGTGGTCGGCGTCGAACATCAGGCAGGAGGCGTCCAGGTCGACGCCGGTCAGCGCTTGTAGTGCTGGTCGTAGCCCCGGGTGCCTGACGGATTCCCAGCCCACGCCCATCCGGAGGGATGTCAGCTTCCGCTCGCCGGCTGCGTCGAGGACGAGCTGCTGGCCCTTGGAAAGTGTTTCGGACACGGTGTTCTCCGCTCTTCGTCGGTTGTCGCGGATCCGCGACGGCGGCCGATACGTTATCGGCCGACGCCGCGGATCTCCGAAGGGAATTGACGTGCGCGGGGGGCACTGGAGTTCCGCGATCCGCAGACCGTGGGCGACTCTTTGTCGGAGTTGACCCGGCCTTGAACCGCTGTTGGGCCAGCCGGGGTTCAGCTGGTCCCGGTGGCTGATTTCGCCCGGTACTCCTCGATCAGCAGCCGCTTGTAGAGCTTTCCGGTCGGGTGCCTGGGCAACTCGTCGCGGAAGTCGACCGTACGCGGACATTTGTAGTGGGCCAGGTGCTCGCGGCAGTATTCGATGACCTCCAGCTCCAGGGCGGTCCCCGCGGTGGCCCCGGGGGCGGGCTGGACGACGGCTTTGACCGCTTCGCCCATCTCGTCGTCCGGAATCCCGAACACCGCGGAGTCGGCCACCTTCGGGTGCATCGCCAAGAGGTTCTCGACCTCCTGCGGGTAGATGTTCACCCCGCCACTTATGATCATGTGGGACAGCCGGTCCGTAAGGTAGAGGAACCCGTCGGCGTCGAGGTGCCCGATGTCGCCGAGTGTCGACCAGCCCCGGCCGCGCGGGTCGCGTCCGGCGGCGGTCTTCTCCGGGTCGCCGTGGTACGAGAACACCGGACCGTCCGCGAAGTAGACGACCCCGTCCTGTCCGACGGGGAGTTCGTCGCCGTCCGGGCCGCAGACGTGCGGCGTGCCGAGGATCGCCCGGCCCACCGTGCCGCGGTGGGCGAGCCACTCCTCAGAGTTCGCGCCGACATAGCAGTTCCCCTCACTGCCTGCGTAGTACTCGTGCAGCACCGGCCCCCACCACTCGATCATCCGGTCCTTTACCTCCGGCGGGCACGGCGCGGCGGCGTGTATGGCGTAGTGCAGCGAGGACAGGTCGTAGCGCTCCCGGCTCTCGCGCGGCAGCTTCAGCATCCGGATGAACATCGTCGGCACGAACTGCCCGTGCGTCACCCGGTGTTCCTCGATGGCGCGCAGCGCGTGCTCCGCGTCGAAGTGCTCCAGGACCACGACCGTCCCGCCCGTGCGGGTCACCGTCACCCCGTAGCGCAGGGGAGCCGCGTGGTAGAGCGGCGCGGGGGAGAGGTAGACGTCGTGCGCGTCGGTGCCGATCCCGTACAGCGCCTTCAGGATCAGCGCCAGCGTGAGCGCCGCCGGATCGCCCACGGGCCGCCTCTCCCACGTCGGCAGGATGCCCTTCGGCCGCCCGGTGGTGCCCGAGGAGTAGAGCATGTCCATCCCCTCGAACTCCTCGGCCAGGGGTGTCACCGGATAGTCGGCCACGACCTTTTCGTACGACTCGAACCCCGGTGCGGCGCCGTCCAGCATCAGGCGGCGTTTCACCAGTGGTGTGTGCGGGGTTATCGCCGTGGCGCTGTCGGCGAGCGCGCTGGAGGAGATGAAGACCTCCGCGCCGCAGTTGTCGACGACGTACGCCAGTTCCCCGGGCTGGAGCCGGGTGCTCACCGGGGTGTAGATCAGCCCCGACCGCTGGGCGGCCCAGGCGACGGCGAGGTAGAGCGGGTGGTTCTCCAGCATGAAGGCGATGTGGTCGCCGGGGCGCAGGCCGGTCTCGTACAGCGCGTGCGCGAGCTGGTTGGAGGCGGCGTCGAGTTCGGCGTACGTGACGACCCGGCCCGACCCGTACATGATCACGGCGGGGCGGTCGGGATGGGCGGCGGCAACGGTTCCCAGGTGCATGGGCAATCACGCCTTTCACGGAGTGCGGGCGGATCGTTCTCCTGTGTGGTCGTGCGGCGGGTGCCCCCGCGGCATGCGGAGCGGGTGGCACCGCTGGTGCGGTCGGGCGGTCGAAGTGTGCCACCGGAAGGGTGGACCTTGAAGACGCAACGGTGGTCGCCTGCGGATTTGCCGTACAGGCAAAGGAATTGCCGAACGCGGGGCTGCTGTCTAGCGTTGGTCCCAAGGGCCGGGCGGTGATCTTCCACAGCGCACCCGGCCGGGACTCAGGACAGCGTCGGACCCGAACGGAAGGCCCCAACCCATGGAGAGCGAAAAGCACCGCGCGCGCGGCATGTACATCCGCCTCGGCCTCTACATGTTCGGGTGGGCGTTGCTCTTCACCGTGCTCGGCTTCATCGCGCTGCACGACGCGGGCGGCAGCCGCTACCGGTAGCCCGCACGGTCCCGCCGGTCACCCGTCCGACTGACAGCGGGTGACCAGGACGGCCTGTATTCGTTTACTTCCGGGAGGACTCCGCGCACCCCGCGGGTCGGAAACTGTGAAGTAGAGGCGAGAATGCCCACTGGGTCGACCGTGATGAAATCCGCTCTTCTACGGAAGACCCTTTCGGCCGGAGCTGAATTCTCCGTCGCCCTCGCCTGCGCGGCTCTGCTCGTATTCCGGAGTCACTGGATCATCGTCAATCCGCTGACCCGCACCGGCCAGGTGAGCGCACTGGCGGCGATGCTCTTCACGGCCACCCTGCTCGGCGCGGTGCTGGTCGTCGCCATGGTCGTGGCGGCGGGACACGCCTCCGCGCGGATCTACTCCACCGTGGTGCGGCTCTGCTGCGCGGCGGGCGCCGGAATCCTCACCGGAATGCCCGCCGGAGGACTGGCCGTCGCGCTGCACGGCACGCCGTTCAGCATGAATTCGAACAACGGGGACCTGTCGGTCATCCGCAGTTGGGCCGATATGATTTCCGCCGGAAAGGGCATGGATGCGGTCTATCCGCCGCTCTTCCCGTACGCGGTGTCCTTCTGGTCGGACCTGTTCTACGACGGAGATGCGAAACTCGGCATCAAGACGGTCAGTTTCGTCTTCGCGGCGGTCGTCGGCCCGGTGCTCTACATCTGCTGGCGGCTCGTCCTGCCCCCCGTGTGGGCGCTGGGCGTCGGCGGCATCGCGGCACTCCCCGCGATCGACCTGTACAAGCCCTTCGAAACCCTCTGCCTGTTCGCCTTCGTCCCGTTGATGATCTACCTGTTCACGCTGCTGCACGAGAAGCCGGGTGTCCGGGGACGGGGCCTCGCGGTCCGCGGCGCACTGCTCGGGATCCTCTTCGGCGTCCTGTTCCTCACCTACTCCGGCTGGTTCGTCTGGTCCGGTCCGGGGATCTTCGCCGCCCTGGGCGTATCCCTCGTCGTCGGCAGGCAGTTCCGCCGGTACGCCCTGCTGCTCGGCCCGCTGACGCTCGCCTTCGTCCTGACGTCCGCGACCTATCTCTTCCGCTTCCTGAGCACGGCGTCCGGAACGCAGGACCGGTACTTCTACGAGGACTCCGAGACCGACCCGGGATACTTCGTGGCGCTGCGCTGGTGGACGACGTCCTCGTTCAGCGAATGGCCGCCCCCGGGTGAACTGGGCGGCGTCGGAGTCTTCACCCTCCTGCTGGTCGCCGGGCTCTTCCTGGCCCTGGCCACGGGTGCCCGGAAGGCTCTGGTCTACGTACCGGCCGCCTGTCTGGCCAGCGCCTGGCTCATGCGACTGTGGTTCGCGTCCCACATGTTCCGGGACGACGCCGTCCAACTCTGGCCCAGGACCTCACTGCAACTCGTCTACTGCCTGGTGGCACTGGCCGGAATCGGCGTCTACCGCAGTCAGCGGGTCGTCGCGCGACGGATCGGCGGCCTGCTCCGGAACGCCCAGGCGACACCCGCGGCCCTCCCCGCGCGGGTACGGTCCGCCCGGACCGCCGGGCTGGTCGCCGTGCTGTCCGTCTTCCTGCTGGCAGGCTCCTCGATCACGGACAAGCACATGCCGGCGAACAAGACCCACCAGGCGGCCAGGACCCTCCATTCCTACTGCGACCCGGAAGCGCGTCCGTACGTCAGGAAGTGGCTCAAGGACCCGGAGGCCCGCAAACTGTTCGAACAGTGCAGCCGGATCGTCCCCGAGGGATGGCAGCCGGACCATCCGCAGTTCGGGACGGTCAGTCCGCATCGGTGATCCAGCGCGCCGGACGTTTTTCCCGGAACGCCGCCATCCCCTCAGCGGCCTCCGCCGAAGCGAACAACGCCGCGGACCGCCCGACGAGGCCGGGCCGGGCGGCGGCCATACCGGCCGCCAGGCCCTGGTTGAGGATCCTCTTCGACTCCACGAGGCCCTGCCGTGAGCACAACCGCAGGGATCCCAGAGCGGCGGCGACCAGCGCGTCGGAGTCCCCGGCCCCGGTCAGCAGCCCGATCTCCTGAGCTGTCGTGCCGTCGAACGTGTCCCCGGTCAGGTAGTAACGCGAAGCGGCCCGCGCGTCCAGGCGCGGCAGTGTCGTGAGCGAGATGACCGCCGGCGCGAGCCCGAGCCGGACTTCCGAGAACGCGAACGTCGTATCCGACGGGGCGAAGGCCAGGTCCGCCGCGCCGACGATGCCCAGACCCCCCGCCCGCGCGTTGCCGCGCAGGTGCGCGACCACCGGCACCGGAAGTTCCACGATCCGCTGGAGAACCTCCGCGATCTGTCCGGTCGCCTGCTTCATGCCCAGGTCAGCAGCCTCGCGCAGGTCCATCCCCGCGCAGAACGTGGGTCCTGTGTGGGTGAGCACGACGGCCCGGACGGCCTCGTCCGCCGCTGCCTCGTCAAGGTGGCCCAGCAACTCGGAGACCAGCCGCTCCGACAGCGCGTTGCGGTTCTTCGGCGAGTCCAGAGTGATCGTCGCAATGCCCCGGTCAATCGAATATCCGACTACAGACTGCTCTGACGGCACCGGAACCATCTCCTCAGTTGTCGACTCGTGTCCGTGGGGTCTTGATCGTAGAGGTGGATCGAATGTTGAATGCGCAGTGGCAGTGTCGCTTTCCCAGGACACTGCTGTCCGGTCCGGAACGGGATCGTGCCACAGGAGGCCAAAAACCACACCGTGGGCGATCCTGACTAACTGTCGGCCCGCCGTCCGTACAACGGGCCGCGCCGCATGGGTGAGGAGGGCGCGATGCGACGTCTCAGCACGTCGATCGACCCGCACAGCGAGGCGTACGGGATCAACACGGCCGCGCAGGAATCGGCGGTCGGCGAGCTCAGGGAACGCCTCGCCCGAGCGGCACTGGGCGGCGGTGAGAAGTCCCGCGCCCGGCATGAGGCGCGCGGCAAGCTCCTGCCCCGCGACCGCGTGGACCTCCTCCTCGACCCCGGTTCGCCCTTCCTGGAGATCGCCCCGCTCGCCGCCGAAGGCATGTACGGCGGGGGGGCCCCGGCCGCCGGAGTCGTCGCCGGCATCGGGCGCGTCAGCGGCCGGACCTGCCTGGTCATCGCCAACGACGCCACCGTCAAAGGCGGCACGTACTACCCGCTGACCGTCAAGAAGCACCTGCGCGCGCAGGACATCGCGCTGGAGAACAACCTCCCGTGCGTCTACCTCGTGGACTCCGGCGGCGCGTTCCTGCCCATGCAGGACGAGGTCTTCCCCGACCGCGACCACTTCGGGCGCATCTTCTACAACCAGGCCCGCATGTCCGCCGCGGGCATCCCGCAGATCTCCGCGGTCCTCGGCTCCTGCACCGCCGGCGGCGCGTACGTCCCGGCCATGAGCGACGAATCCGTGATCGTCCGCAACCAGGGCACGATCTTCCTCGGCGGCCCGCCCCTCGTGAAGGCCGCGACCGGCGAGGTCGTCACCGCCGAAGAGCTCGGCGGCGGCGAAGTCCACGCCCGGGTCTCCGGCGTCGTCGACCACCTCGCCGAATCCGACGGCGACGCACTCCGCAAAGTCCGCGAGATCGTCGCCGGCCTCGGCAAAAAGCCCGAACTCCCTTGGGACGTACGGCCCGTAGAGGCACCCGAAGTCGACGAGGGTCAGCTCTACGGAGTCATCCCCGCCGACAACCGCACTCCCTACGACGTCCGCGAAGTCATCGCCCGGCTCGTCGACGGCTCGTACTTCAGCGAGTTCAAGTCCGAGTACGGCACGACCCTCGTCACCGGCTTCGCACACATCCACGGACACCCGGTCGGCATCGTCGCCAACAACGGCATCCTGTTCTCCGAAAGCGCCCAGAAGGGCGCCCACTTCATCGAACTCTGCGACCAGCGCGGCATCCCGCTGCTGTTCCTCCAGAACATCACCGGCTTCATGGTCGGCAAGGCGTACGAGAACGGCGGCATCGCCAAACACGGCGCCAAGATGGTCACCGCGGTCGCCACGACCCGGGTACCCAAACTGACCGTCGTCATCGGCGGCTCGCACGGCGCGGGCAACTACTCCATGTGCGGCCGGGCCTACTCCCCGCGCTTCCTGTGGATGTGGCCCACCTCGAAGATCTCCGTCATGGGCGGCGAACAGGCCGCGACCGTGCTCGCCACCGTCAAACGGGACCAGTACGAAGCCGCCGCAGAAGCCTGGTCCGCGCAGGACGAGGAGGCGTTCCGCGCCCCGATCCGGGCACAGTACGAAGAGCAGGGCAGCGCGTACTACGCCACCGCCCGACTGTGGGACGACGGAGTCATCGACCCCGCCGACACCCGCACCGTACTCGGACTCGCCCTGACCGCCTGCGCCAGCGCTCCCCTGCCCGAACGCGCGCCGTTCGGCGTCTTCCGGATGTGAGACCCAGCATGTTCACCTCTGTTCTGATCGCCAACCGCGGCGAGATCGCCGTCCGGACCACACGGACACTGCACCGCCTGGGAGTCCGCTCCGTCGCCGTCTACACCGACGCCGACCGCGACGCCCGGCACGTCCGTGACGCCGGCACCGCCGTCCGGATCACCGACTACCTCGACGGCGAAGACGTCGTACGGGCCGCACTGCGCAGCGGCGCGCAGGCCGTGCACCCCGGATACGGGTTCCTCGCCGAGAACGCCGCGTTCGCCCGCCGGGTGACCGAAGCGGGCCTGGTCTTCATCGGCCCGCCCGCCGCGGCCATCGACCTGATGGGTGACAAGATCCGGGCCAAGGAGACGGTCAGCGCGTACGGAGTCCCCGTCGTCCCCGGCAGCTCGGGCAGCGGCCTGACGGACACTCAACTCGCTGAAGCCGCCCACAAGGTCGGCCTCCCCGTACTCCTCAAACCCTCCGCCGGCGGCGGTGGCAAGGGCATGCGCCTCGTCCGCTCCTTCGACGTCCTCCTGGAAGAAATCGCTGCCGCCCGGCGGGAAGCCCAGGGCTCCTTCGGCGACGAAACACTCCTCCTCGAGCGCTGGATCGACCGACCCCGGCACATCGAGATCCAGATCCTGGCCGACGCCCACGGCAACGTCGTCCACCTCGGCGAACGCGAATGCAGCCTCCAGCGCCGGCACCAGAAGATCATCGAAGAGGCGCCCTCGGTGCTCCTCGACGACAAGACCCGGGCGGCCATGGGCGCGGCGGCCGTCGAAGCAGCCCGCTCCTGCGGCTACGTCGGCGCGGGCACGGTCGAGTTCATCGTCCCCGGCGACAACCCGGCGGACTACTTCTTCATGGAGATGAACACCCGCCTCCAGGTCGAACACCCCGTCACCGAGCTGGTCACCGGACTCGACCTCGTCGAACTGCAACTGACGGTCGCCGCGGGCGAGCCACTGCCGTTCGGCCAGGACGGCGTACGGCTGACCGGCCACGCCGTCGAAGCCCGCGTCTACGCCGAAGACCCCGACCGCGGCTTCCTCCCCACCGGCGGCACCGTCCTGACACTCCGTGAACCGGAAGGCGAGGGCGTACGGGTCGACTCGTCGCTCCTCGAAGGAACGGTCGTCGGCAGCAGCTACGACCCGATGCTGGCCAAGGTCATCGCGTACGGCCCGGACCGCGCCACGGCGCTGCGCCGTCTGCGCGCCGCGCTGGAGGACACCAAGGTCCTCGGGGTGACCACGAACACCGGCTTCCTGCACCGCCTCCTCGGCAATGAGGACGTCGTCGCCGGGCGGATCGACACCGGTCTCGTCGAGCGGGTCGTGGACGACCTGACCGACACCGGGATCCCCGTCGAAGCAGTCGTAGCGGCCGCCCTGATCGAGCATCAGGACCTGTCACCCGCCACCGGCGGCTGGACCGACCCGTTCTCCGTCCCCTCCGCCTGGCGGGTCGGCGGCCAGGCCTGGACCCCGTACGCCTTCAACACCGGTGAACTCGTCACCGTCCGGGTGCGCGACGGCCAGGTCTCCGTCGACGGTGCGCCGCCCGTCAGCTCTTCCCTTGACGGCCGCCGTGTCACGTACGACGGCCTGACCTCCACGTTCGACAGCGTCCGGAGCGGCGCCGAACACTGGATCTCGCAAGGCGCCGAAACCTGGCGACTGCGGACGTACGACCCGCTCGAAGCAGCCGCCGGGGGCACCGCGCACGGCGGGGACGGCGTACTGATCGCACCCATGCCCGGCACGGTCACCGTCGTGAAGGTGGCCGCTGGGGACAGTGTGACGCGTGGTCAGACAGTCGCCGTGGTCGAGGCGATGAAGATGGAACACGCCGTCACCGCACCGTTCGACGGGATCGTGGAACAGGTCTCCGTGACAGCCGGAGCGACCGTAGCCTTGGACGCGGTCCTCGCCGTCATCACCGAAGGGGCCGTCAACTCCGAAGGGGCCGTCAACTCCGAAGGGACCGTCATCACCGAAGGGACCGTCATCACCGAAGGGAAAGAGTCATGACCGCCCTCCCCATGGTCGTCCCCGACCCTGACTCCGGCCTCCCCGCCGCCGTCCGGATCTACGAAGTCGGCCCACGCGACGGGCTCCAGAACGAATCCAAAACGGTCCCGACTGACATCAAAGCCGAATTCATCACGCGCCTCATCGCATCCGGCCTGACCACCGTCGAGGTCGCCGGCTTCGTCCACCCCGAGTGGGTCCCCCAGCTGGCCGACGCGGCTGAACTGTGGCCGCTCGTCAAGGACTCGGACGCCGTCGCGATGCCCGTCCTCGTCCCCAACGAACGCGGCCTCGACCGGGCCCTGGCCCTCGGCGTGACGGACTTCGCCGTCTTCGCGTCCGCCACCGAGACCTTCGCGCAGCGCAACCTCAACCGGACCCTCGACACCCAGATGGAGATGTTCGCGCCGGTCATCGAACGGGCCCAGCGGACAGGGCCGGTGCGTGGCTACATCTCCATGTGCTTCGGCGACCCGTGGGAAGGGCCCGTCGATCCGGCCCAGGTCGTGCATGTCGGCCGGACACTCCTGGGGCTCGGCTGCGACGAACTCAGCCTCGGCGACACGATCGGCGTCGCCACCCCGGGTCAAGTCACCTCGCTCATCTCGGCGTTCGCTGAAGACGGCATCCCCGTCTCCGCCCTCGGCGTGCACTTCCACGACACCTACGGCCAGGCGCTGGCCAACACCTACGCCGCGCTGCTGGCCGGCGTGACCACGGTCGACGCCTCCGCCGGCGGCCTCGGCGGCTGCCCGTACGCCAAGAGCGCCACCGGCAACCTGGCCACCGAGGACCTGGTCTGGATGCTGCACGGCCTGGGCATCCGTACCGGAGTCGACCTCGGAAGACTGGCAGCCACCAGTGCCTGGATGGCCGAACAACTGGGCCGCCCCAGTCCATCGCGCACCGTCCGCGCGCTCACCGGCGCCGCCGTCGACGCCCACGGCCTCCTCCCATAACCCGCTGCAATCCCTGAACCACTCCCTCGTGTACCCGCCGCGGCGACCCCGACGGCCGGTCCACCGACACCACCTGAGGACCACACCCATGGTCGACCACCGCCTGTCCGACGAGCACCAGCAACTGCGCGACACCGTCGCGGACTTCGCCCGCGAGGTCGTGGCCCCGACCATCGGGGAGCTCTACGAGAAGCACGAGTTCCCGTACGCGATCGTCCGTGAAATGGGGAAGATGGGCCTCTTCGGCCTCCCCTTCGACGAGGAGCACGGCGGGATGGGCGGCGACATCCTCGCCTTCGGCCTGGTCCTGGAGGAACTGGCCCGTGTCGACTCGTCCGTGGCCATCACCCTCGAAGCGGCGGTCTCCCTCGGCGCCACGCCGATCTACCGGTACGGCACTGCGGAGCAGAAGGCCTACTGGCTGCCGAAACTGACGACCGGTGAGATGATCGGCGCCTTCGGCCTGACCGAGCCGGGTGCGGGCTCCGACGCGGGAGGCACCCGTACGACGGCGCGTCTCGAAGGCGACGAGTGGGTCATCAACGGCGGCAAGTGCTTCATCACGAACTCCGGTACGGACATCACCGGGTTCGTCACCGTAACCGCAGTGACGGGACTTCGATCTCCGCAGGACGGTGGAGCCACGCCCCGCGAAAGCGGGGGTAAACCGGAGATCAGCACCATCATCGTGCCGTCCGGCACCCCCGGCTTCACCGTCGCCCCGCCGTACTCGAAGGTCGGCTGGAACTGCTCGGACACCCACGAGCTCTCCTTCGACGACGTGCGTGTCCCCGCGGGCAACCTGCTCGGCGAACGGGGGCGTGGCTACGCGCAGTTCCTCAACATCCTCGACGAGGGCCGCATCGCCATCGCCGCGCTGGCGACCGGGCTCGCGCAGGGCTGTGTGGACGAGTCGGTGAAGTACGCCAAGCAGCGCGAGGCCTTCGGCCGGCCGATCGGTGCCAATCAGGCCGTCCAGTTCATGCTCGCCGACATGGAACTCAAAGCGCACATGGCCCGCCTCGCGTGGCGTGACGCCGCCGCGAAGGCGTCCAACGGCGAGCCGTTCAAGAAGGACGCCGCCATCGCGAAGCTGTACTCCTCCACCGTCGCGGTGGACAACGCCCGCAACGCCACCCAGATCCACGGCGGGTACGGGTTCATGAACGAGTACCCCGTCGCCCGCTTCTGGCGCGACAGCAAGATCCTGGAGATCGGCGAGGGGACGAGCGAGGTCCAGCGCATGCTGATCGCCCGCGAACTGGGCTTCTAGCAAAAGTCGGACGGCCCCGGGGACGCACATCCCCGGGGCCGTCCGCATGCGCGCCTACCGGTTCTGGATCGCGTCCATCGCCACCGCGACGGAGATCGCCAGGCGCCGGTCCATCGTCGGGTCCGGCATCGTCACCAGGTACTGGTCACGCAGCTTCATCTGACGCTCGACGTGCAGCACCGGGGTGCCGGTCTCGCTGACGAAGTCGAAGTGGTACGTCGGGGCGGGCAGCCAGGCGCCCACGTACGGGATGAGGCCCCACACGCGGCGCAGGATCGCGCCGAACAGGCTCCGCTCCTGGCCGGTCGCGCGCGGCGCGTCCGGGCGGTCCAGGTGCCAGGTCGAGCGCAGCAGCGACTTCTTGAAGTCCTTGGAGAACGTGCCGAGGTTCTTGCCCTCGACGCCCGTCACGTCGTGCTGGGCCTTGATGTCCAGCATCTGCCGGGCCTTGAATCGGCCCAGTTCCTGGGTCTTCGTGTCGTCCGTGTACAGGACGACCTCTTCCTTCAGCTTGCCGCGCTTCTGCTGCGCGAAGGCGATGACCGGGCCGTGCTTGCCGTCGGGGTTCACCAGGTGCACAACGTACTGGTTGACGAGCGGCCGGAAGTTCTGCCGGATTATGAACTGGGTCTCGTTCTGGAACGGCATGGTCATGCTGGTGTGGTCCCCCATGGGAAAACACGCGCCACTCCGGAGCGGGACGCGTGCAGGTGATCGAATACGCAGAATCTACTGGCCGGGGATCCCTTGTCCGTTGCCGAGACCTGATTGGAGTCAAGTTGAAGTCAACTCGGAGTCAACTTCGCGAGCCGGTGTACCGCCTATCGCACGTCGTCACCGGTGCATGACGTCCCGTCAAGTGTTCTGACGTCCAGGTGCACTGTGTGCCGCAGCCGCGCGCCGGGTTCAGGGGTGAGGCCCAGTGCGTCGTAGATGTCCTGCCCGTGCGCCCAGGTCTCCCGCAGCCGCGCGGTGACCGCCGAGGCCGCGCTCATGTCCTGCCCGTACCAGGGGACACGTTGCGCGGGATCCAGCGGCCCGTAGGCCAGGATCAACTCGCCGCGGGTGTAGCGGAACCAGGAGAGCAGCCGCTTGGGCGCCGTCGCCTGATGCTGCTTGCTCACAGCGTCAATGCTGTGGCCACCCGGGGGACGACCCCCGCACCCCCGACCGGCACCCCGCGCCGACTCTTCATTCCGTCGCAGCTGAAAGCGGGTCACATCCGCCACCGCGAGCACCGCCGACTCGTCGAAGTAGGCGAGGTGGCTCACCTGGTCGCGGATCGCCCAGCCGGCCGCGGGGGTCGGGAGATCCCAGTCCCCGGGCCCGAGCGAGGCGAGCACAGCCTCCAGCTCGACCGACTCGGTTCGCAGGTCACTGAGTAGTTCCATGAGATCGACTGCCATGTGCCGCTCCCCGTTCGGCCGGATGTCCGCGCCAGACCCTAGTCAGGGATCACATCCAGCGGAAGGGGCAGTGCGGACCGTTTCGGCGGACAACTTGATCGTTGTGTTCAGGTTGTGGTGACTCCCGAACCCCCCCGCGAGTAACAATCAAGACCTCCGCCGCCGCGACTCCAGCGTCGCGCGCACGTCCCGCACCATCTGCTGCGGGTGACGGCGCACTGTTTCGCCACGCTGATCATGACGCCCTGCCTGCTTCTTCAGGCGAGCAGCGCCTGCAGAGCCCCCCGCGCGCCCTCCGGGTGCACCCGCTCCAGCCGCACCGCTGTGCAGCCGACCCACTCCGCCGCCTCGCGCAGCGCGTCAGCCATCGCGAGCAGGTGCTTCTCCGGCACCCGCGGGCCCGACTCGAAGGACAGCTGACGGGCGATCAGGGTCTGTCCCTCGCGTGCGGGATCGACCCGGCCGATCAGTCGGCCGCCGGCCAGCAGTGGCATCACGAAGTAGCCGTGCTCGCGCTTGTGCTTGGGGACGTACGCCTCAAGGCGGTGGGTGAAGCCGAACAGTCGCGCCGTACGCGGCCGGTCCCACACGAGGGAGTCGAACGGCGAGAGCAGCGTTGTGCGGTGGCGTCCCTTCGCCGGGACCGCCAGTGCGGCGGGGTCGGCCCAGGCCGCGCCGGTGGAACCAGCTGTGCCCGCCGGACCAGCTGTGCCCGTGGAACCGGCGGCGCCCCAGCCCGCCACCTCGACCGGCACCAGACCGGAGTCGGCCACGACGGCGTCGACCTGCTGCCGCGTCAGGCGGTACTGGTCCATGAGGTCGGCCCTGGTGGCCACCCCGAGCTGCCGGCCCGCGTAGCCGACGAGTCGCCGTACGCACTCTGTGTCGTCCAGGTCGGTCGCGAACAGCGGCGCGGGGATCGCCCGTTCGGCCAAGTCGTAGACGCGTTTCCAGCTGCGGCGCCGCACGCACACCACGTCACCGGAGGCGAGCGCCTGCTCGACGGCCTTCTTGGTGTCGGACCAGTCCCACCATTCACCCTTGTTCTTGGAACCGCCCAATTGAGTGGCCGTCAGCGGGCCCTCGTCGGTGAGCTGCCGCAGCACCTTGCCGTACGTGCCCTCGGTGATCTCCCGGCCCCACAGGTGCCCTCGCTCGCGGTAGCGGCGTCGGCGGAAGGCGAACAGCGGCCACTCCTCGACTGGCAGGATGCACGCGGCGTGCGACCAGTACTCGAAGGTGCCCGCCCGACCCCAGTAGGCGTCCTCGACGGTGGTTCGGCCGACGGCGCCGAGACGGGCGTACGGGACCAGCTCGTGTGACCGGGCCAGGGTGGAGATGGTGTCCAGTTGGACGGCGCCGAGGCGCTGGAGCGCTCCGGGCACGCCCGAGCGCCGGTCGGGCGCGCCGAGGAGGCCCTGGGCGCGCAACGCGATCCGCCGGGCGTCGTCGGCGCTGAGGGAGACGGTGGGGGTGGGAACCGGATCAGCCATGGTGAGCAGACTAGAACATTCGTTCGTATGCATGGGTGGGGGAGTCCGGGAATTCACCCGTATGGGAAACGAAACGATGGGCGGTCACGTTACGGCCCGGCCGCAGTCGGCCGCCGGGCCGTGACCGCGGTGCGCGCGAAGCCGTACGCTGCCCCGTAGTTCACCCATGTGACGATCTGCGGTGGTTTCCGGCCCCGGGTCCGTTGTGAGCTCAGAACCATTGCGGGCTCAAGGCCCCGGCGTGCCGCGGTACGGAAACCTCCCGGCGGGTCGCCTCCCGTGCGCGCGAGGTAGAGGTCCCGTGAAGGCACCCTCCTACGACCCGGCCAGCCCGGCCAGTCAGGGCCGATGGATCAGTCGGGTCCGATGGGCCAGTCGGGTCCGATGGGCCCCGGCACCGGACCGGCGCCCGGAGCGTACTGACCCCGGTTGTTACCCTCCGTGCGGAGCCTGGAGTCAGGTTCCGCACGGCAGGAGACACACGTTGACCCAACCGGCGGCCGGTGAACCGGTCGACCCCGATATCGACCCGCACGTCCACGCGCGGCGCCGTGACGCGGCCCGCGGCCAGTGGTCCGGCGTCGGAGCGGTCTCCCTGGGGGGCGGCGTCGGCGCGAGCGCCCGCTACGGGGCCGCGCTCCTGTGGCCTACCGCGACCGACGCCTTCCCCTGGACGACGCTGCTGGTCAACGTGGCCGGCTGTGCGCTGATCGGGGTCCTGATGTCGGTGCTCGCAGAAACGCGCAACCCCCACCGGCTGGTACGGCCGTTCCTCGGCACGGGTGTGCTCGGCGGGTTCACCACATTCTCGACGTACGCGGTCGACATCCGGCGGCTGGTGGAGGAAGGTCACGCGGCGGCCGGCCTGCTCTACCTCGTAGGCACCCTCGTGGCCGCGCTGCTCGCGGTCTGGGCCGCGGCGACGCTGAGCCGCCGCCTGCTGGCCCACCTGCTGCCCCGTCGGGTGGGGGTGTCCACGTGAACTGGCTGTGTGTGGTCCTCGGCGCGATGGCCGGTGCCCCACTGCGCTATCTGACGGACCGTACGGTCCAGTCGAAGCACGAATCGGCTTTTCCCTGGGGCACGTTCACCGTCAATGTGCTGGGCTGCCTGGTCCTCGGCCTGCTCGCCGGGCTCGCCGTGGGGAGCCGCTGGCAACTGCTCCTCGGCACCGGACTGTGTGGCGCGCTGACGACGTATTCGACCTTCTCGTACGAGACGCTGCGGCTCGCCGAGACGGGTGAACGTCTCCTGGCCGTGGCCAACGCGGCCGCCTCGGTGGTGGCGGGCCTCGGCGCGGTGTTCGCGGGGGTGGCCATGGCGCAGGCTTTCTGAGCCCGGGTCCGCGGCGGCGGCCGTCGCGCAGGAGTTCGGAGCACGAACACCCGCGCGACAGCGGAACTACCCCTGGAGCTACGGCTTCCGGGCCATGCCCGCGTAGTAGTACGCCCCGAACGGGTCGGCCGGCTCGCTGTCCGGCTTCCACGCCATCACCGGCACGACGCCGGGCTCGACGACCTCCCAGTCCGCGAAGAAACGGGTGAAGTCGGCCCTGTCGCGGGCGGTCAGGGTCATTCCGGCACCGGCGGCCGCAGCGAGCGCACCGTCCATGCCGGCCTTGTTGAAGTCGCCCGTGGTGTGCGTCAGCGTCACGTAGCTGCCGGACGGCAGGGCGTCCAGGAGCGACTTGACCATGCTCCAGGGGTCCTCCTCGTCTTTCACCAGCATGAGGATCGCGACCAGCATCAGTGCGACCGGCTGGTCGAAGTCCAGTGTCCGGACCACCGCCGGGTCGGACAGGATCTGATCCGGCTGTCGCAGGTCGGCGTGGACGTACGCGGTCTCACCCTTGCCGGGCCCGGCCATCAGCGCACGGGCGTGCGCGAGCACGATCGGGTCGTTGTCGACGTA
Organism: Kitasatospora sp. UYEF31; assembly: GCF_057291755.1. NCBI lineage: Bacteria > Bacillati > Actinomycetota > Actinomycetes > Kitasatosporales > Streptomycetaceae > Kitasatospora > Kitasatospora sp. UYEF31. The sequence goes on along the minus strand of NZ_JBXAWK010000031.1, from coordinate 9,446 downwards.
CACGACCTTCACGTCGGGTGCGATCGCGTGCGCGACCTCGTGCACGTTGCCCTCGGTGGGGATGCCCGTCCCGATGTCGAGGAACTGCCGGATGCCCTTCTCCGACACGAGGTCCCGCACCGCCCGGCCGAGGAACGCGCGGTTGGCGCGGGCCATCACCTTGATGGTGGGGATGGCCTGCATGATGCCCTCACCCAACGCCCGGTCGGGGGCGAAGTTGGTCCGGCCGCCCAACCAGTAGTCGTACATCCGCGCGGAGTGCGGAACGCTCGTGTCTATCGTGCCGGGCGCCGGGTCGTTGTTCTCCGACGTCTGATTCTGCGTGTCACTCATCAAGCCCGCCCTGCACCGAGATCCGATGATCGTGTAGCCGCCCAGCCTAGCGACGGCTGCCTCCGGAGCGGGTTGTTCCGCCGTCAAAAGCCTTGAACAGTAAGGGATTCCCGCACAACTATCGAATGGTTGGGATGGCTATTGTGTGATGTGTGCGGAGTGCTGCCGGTCCATCCGTGCGAAATGTTCATCCGGAACGTCCACCCGAACCCCGAACCCCGGAGGCACATATGGGTGCCCGTCTTGACCACGTCGTCCTGTGGGTGCAGGACCAGCACCGCGCACTCGACTTCTTCCGCGAAGTGGTTCGGTCTCCACGAGGTCCGCGGCACGGAGTTCCGCGCGGGCGAAGTGTCGTTCCCCGTGATCGAGGAGCGGTGCTACGCGGAGTAGGCGCACACGTCGGTTAGCGTCCGTCCGCCCGGACTTCACGAGGGGGAAACACCATGGCCCGGCAGTACGAAATCGTCGGTAACGCGATGCAGGCCGGGCAGCGGGTGCTCGCGGGCGAGTCGATCGCGTTCCAGTACTACACGTGTTCCAGCGGCGAGGGCGTGCTCGGCTTCGCGGGAGTGGTGCCCGGGGAAATGCGCGCCCTGACGCTCGACGGCACCCGTGCCTGGTTCGCCCAGAAGGACGCCTTCGTCGCGGCCGAGTCCACCGTCGACTTCGGCATCGCCTTCTCCGGCCTCAGCGCGGGGCGCAGCGGCGGTGCGGGCCTGAAGCTCGCCACGCTGGAGGGTGACGGCAAGGTCATCCTCCAGTCGATGACGCCGGAGGCGCTGGCCGGTGCGCTGAACAAGGCCAAGGGCGACGACATGCGCGGCCCGACCGGCGGGAAGTTCTCCGGCAGCAGAGGTTGATCAGCTCTTAGTCAGCATCGACCGGACGAAGAACGCCACGTTCGCCGGACGCTCGGCCAGGCGGCGCATGAAGTAGCCGTACCACTGGTCGCCGTACGGGAGGTACACCCGCATGGTGTCGCCGCGGTCGGCGATGCGCTGCTGCTCGTCGGGGCGGATCCCGAACAGCATCTGGTATTCGAAACTGTCCGGCTTGCGGCCCGCCTCGGCGGCGAGGGAGTCCGCGATGTCGATCAGCCGCGGGTCGTGCGACGCGACCATCGGGTAGCCGTCGCCCTGCATGAGGACCTTCAGCGCCCGGACGTACGCCTTGTCGACGTCGGCCTTGCCCTGGAACGCCACCGACGCGGGCTCCTTGTAGGCGCCCTTGCACAGCCGGACGCGCGACCCGGGCCCGGAGAACTCCAGGCAGTCGGCCTCGGTGCGGTGCAGGTAGGCCTGGAGCACGACACCCAGCCACGGGAAGTCCGCGCGCAGGTCACGCGCGATCGACAGCGTCGAGTCGGTGGTGGTGTGGTCCTCCATGTCGAGGGTCACCGTGGTGCCGACCTCGCCCGCCTTCTCGCAGATCAGGCGGGCGTTGTCGAGGGCGATCCGCTCGCCGTCCTTCGGCAGGAACTGCCCCACGGCCGACAGCTTGACCGAGACCTCGGCCTGCGCGCCGAGCCCCGCGCGGTCCAGCTCGGTCAGCAGCGTGACGTAGGCGTCGACGGTGCCCTGGGCCTGGGCGGCGTCGCGGGTGTCCTCGCCGAGGTGGTCGAGGGTGACCTTCAAGCCCTGGTCGGCGAGCGTACGGGTCGCCCGTACGGCCTCGGCGACGTTGTCTCCGGGGATGAAGCGGTGCACGACCGGGCGGGTCAGCGGAGACCGCTCGACGATCGTGCGGATACCTGCCGACCGGGACGCGGCGAGGAGGGCGGAACGGAGCATGGGGTTCTCCATGGACACAGGCTGAGAGGTGGAACGGCCGGGGCGGACAGGGGTGGTTGTCCGCCCCGACCGGGTCTGGTGAGGTGCAGCACTTCTACCCGGAATCACCGGACGGAGTCCGGCAGGCGAGGCGAAGCCGAGCAGTCGGACTCAAGCGCCCATGTGCGGGTAGCGGTAATCCGTCGCCGGGACGAACGTCTCCTTGACGGACCGCTGCGACGTCCAGCGCATCAGGTTCTGCGGCGCGCCCGCCTTGTCGTTCGTGCCCGACGAGCGGGCCCCGCCGAACGGCTGCTGCCCGACGACCGCGCCCGTGGGCTTGTCGTTGATGTAGAAGTTGCCCGCCGCGAACCGCAGCACGTCCATCGTGTGCGCCGCCGCCGCGCGGTCCTGCGCGATGACCGCGCCGGTCAACGCGTAGTCGGACACCGACTCCATCTGCGTGAGCATCGCGTCGTACGCGTCGTCCTCGTACACATGCACGGCCAGGATCGGGCCGAAGTACTCCGTACGGAAGATCTCGTGACCCGGGTCGCCGCACACCAGGAGCGTCGGGCGGATGAAGAAGCCCTTCGAGTCGTCGTACGTGCCGCCGGCCGCGACCTCGACCGCGCCGTCAGCCGCTGCACTGTCCAGCGCGGCCTTGTTCTTCGCGAACGCGCGCTCGTCGATGACCGCGCCCATGAAGTTCGACAGGTCCGTGACATCGCCCATCGTCAGCGACTCGACCTCGGCGATGAGCTCGTCGTGGAACTTCGACTCCCAGATGGAGCGCGGCACGTAAGCACGCGACAGCGCCGAGCACTTCTGGCCCTGGAACTCGAACGCCCCGCGGACCATCGCGGTCTTCAGCACCGCCGGGTCGGCGGACGGGTGTGCGACCAGGAAGTCCTTGCCGCCGGTCTCGCCGACAAGGCGCGGGTACGAACGGTAGCCTGCGATGTTCATGCCGACCGTCTTCCACAGGTGCTGGAAGGTCGCGGTCGAACCGGTGAAGTGGATTCCCGCCAAGTCGCGGTGCGGCAGCGCGACTTCGGACACCTCAAGGCCGTCGCCGGTCACCATGTTGATGACGCCGGCGGGCAGTCCCGCCTCTTCGAGGACGCGCATCAGCAGGTGCGCGGAGAACTGCTGCGTCGGCGACGGCTTCCACACGACCACATTGCCCATGAGCGCGGGCGCGGTCGGCAGGTTGCCCGCGATGGCCGTGAAGTTGAACGGCGTGATCGCGTACACGAAGCCCTCAAGCGGGCGGTGGTCCGTACGGTTCCACACACCCGGCGAGGAGATCGGCTGCTGCGTCAGGATCTGGCGCGCGAAGTGCACGTTGAAGCGCCAGAAGTCGACCAGCTCGCACGGGGTGTCGATCTCGGCCTGCTGTGCCGTCTTGGACTGGCCGAGCATCGTCGCGGCGGCGAGCGCCTCACGCCACGGGCCCGACACCAGGTCGGCGGCCTTCAGGAAGATCGCGGCACGGTCGTCGAACGGCATCGCGCGCCAGGCCGGCGCCGCGGCGAGGGCGGCGTCGATCGCGTCCTGCGCGTCCTGCTTTGTCGCGTTGTTCAGGGTGCCGAGCACAGCGGCGCGGTTGTGCGGCTGCACGACCGCGAAGGCGGAACCGCCACCCATCCGCTGCTCACCGTTGATCGTGCAGGTGAGGTCGATCGGATGCGCGGCCAGCTCGGTCAGCTCGGCTTCCAGGCGGGCCCGCTCGGGGCTGCCCGGGGCATACCCGTGGATCGGCTCGTTGACCGGGGCGGGAACGTTCGTCACGGCATCCACGGGCGGGCTCCTAGATTGGGAAAACAAGTGCAACGGGACGCAACGTTATGTGCGGCTACTGCTGAGGTTTTTGTGCGATTGGCTAGGATTTCCCTTATCCGCTTGTCCATCTGTACAAAATCCTTTGAGGTGTCCGTGGAAGAGGTCTCCGGAGCCCGGCTCCGCGACGTGCTGATCGCCCTCGGGGATCCCCTGGTGGAACCCCTCGTCGTGCCCGCCGGGCTCGACGTCGAAGTCCGGGACGTCGTGATCCTCGACCCTGACGACGACGTCGAGGTCGGCCCCGGTGACTTCGTCCTGGTGATCGGCGCCCGGGGCCGCGCCGCCGCCCCCATCGTCCGCGCCGCCGGCCGAAAGGGCGCGGTGGCGGTCGCCGTCAAAGGCGCGGAACGCGGTGAATCACTACGCCAGGCGGCCGAAGACGTCGGCACGGCACTGCTGACCGTCCGCACCGGCGTCCGCTGGCAGCACCTCGAAGCACTCATCCGCTCCGTCGTCGGGAACAACCGGGTGACCGGCGACCCCGGCGAGGAGGGCGACCTGTTCGCCCTCGCCCAGACGGTCGCCGCGCTCACCGGCGGCATCGTCTCCATCGAGGACACCGCCAACCGCGTCCTGGCCTACTCCCGCTCCTCGGCGGAGGACGAGGTCGACGAACTGCGCCGGCTCTCCATCCTGGGCCGCCAGGGACCCGAGCCCTACCTGGCACTCCTGCGTGAATGGGGCGTCTACCAGCGCCTGCGCGATTCAGAGGAAGTCGTACGGATCGACGCGCGCGCGGACCTCGGCATCCGGCGGCGCCTGGCCGTCGGCATCCACGCGGGCGACCGCACCCTCGGCGCGATCTGGGTCCAGGAGGCCGGCCGGCCACTCGCGGAACGCGCCGACAACGCACTCCTGGGCGCGGCCCGCGTCGCGGCACTGCAACTCATCCGCCAGCGGGGGGAGGGCAGCGCCGCGCTGCGCCTGCGCGAGAACCTCCTGGCCGGGCTCCTCGAAGGCCGGATGGAAGCCGCCCCCGTCGCCGTACAGATCGGGGCCGACGCCGCGAAACCCGCGGTCGTCGTCGCCTTCGCCGTCCACCAGGACGGCGCCGACCGCGCCGGACTCGAACTGCGGCGGGCGGAGCTGACCGGGCTCCTCTCCGTACACGCGGCGGCCTATCGCCGCAGCGCTCTTGTCACCTCACTGGGGGCACGCACGTACGCGCTCCTCCCCGATCTGCCCCCCACCGCGTTCACCCGGGGGCTGAACCCACAGCGGCGGACGCCGCAGGCCCCCGGACCCCCGGCCTGGGAACCCTTGGTCCGCGGCCTGGTGAAAGAGGTCGTCAGCGCGGCCAGAGGCCACGTCGGCGCCCGCGTACAGGCGGCCGTCGGCTCGGTCGTCCCGCGCCTGGGCGACGCGGCCACCTCCCGGCAGGAGGCCGACTGGGTGATGGACTCCATGGACGCGCGGACGGACATCGCCACCCTGGACGACGTAAGGGCCGCCGTCCTCGTCCAGCGCACCCTGCGTCTCCTGGCCGACGCGCCCAAACTGCGCGACCCGGGGATCACCGCACTGCTCGACCAGGAACCGCAGTTGGCCCTGTCGCTGCGCGCCTACCTGGACGCCTTCGGCGACGTGAAACGCGCGGCGGGGACGCTGAACGTGCACCCCAACACCCTGCGCTACCGGCTGCGCCGGGCCGTCGAGGTGGGCGGTCTGGACCTGGACGATCCGGAGCAGCGGCTGTTCGCCGCACTCCAGTTGCGGCTCTGAGCCGACCGCTGTCCGGCATAGGGGTGATTCACCGTCACCCGTACGGATGCGTTATCGGGAAAACGCCTCAATAGCCGCATAAAGTGCGACCAGAAGGTCGGCGGGAGATTTCACCCCCCCGCCGCCCGCACCCTGTCGGCGTCGAGAGTGAGCAACGCCCATGGCACCACCCCAGGCCACCGCCGACCCGCTCATTGAAATGCGCGGGGTCAACAAATACTTCGGGGACCTGCACGTCCTCCAGGACATCGACCTCACCGTGGCACGCGGTGAGGTCGTCGTCGTGATCGGGCCCTCCGGCTCGGGCAAGTCCACGCTGTGCCGGGCCATCAACCGTCTGGAGCCCATCCAGTCCGGCGAGATCAGCATCGACGGCACACCACTGCCCGAAGAGGGCAAGGAACTGGCCCGGCTGCGCGCCGACGTCGGCATGGTCTTCCAGTCGTTCAACCTCTTCGCACACAAGACCGTGCAGCAGAACGTGACACTCGCGCAGATCAAAGTGCGCAAGCGCAGCGCGGCGGAGGCGGAGACGATCACCCGGGAACTCCTGGAGCGGGTCGACATGGCCGCGCACGCGGGCAAGTTCCCCGCACAGTTGTCCGGCGGGCAGCAGCAACGCGTGGCCATCGCCCGCGCGCTCGCGATGAACCCCAAGGCGATGCTCTTCGACGAGCCCACCTCGGCGCTCGACCCGGAGATGATCAACGAGGTCCTGACCGTCATGCAGGACCTCGCCCGCGAAGGCATGACCATGGTCGTGGTCACCCACGAGATGGGCTTCGCCCGCTCCGCCGGCAACCGGGTGGTCTTCATGGCCGACGGGAAGATCATCGAAGAGGCCCCGCCGGAGGAGTTCTTCCAGGCGCCCAAAAGCGAACGCGCCCGGGACTTCCTGTCCAAGATCCTGAAGCACTGACGGGGTGAGGCCAGTGCGAAAAAAATACGTAGCGACCGCCGCGCTCGTGCTGCTCATCGCGGTACCGGCCTGCGGACGCCCCGGCACACCCCCGCCCAAAGGCCCGAAACCCGGCGCCCTCCCCACCTACCAGGTGCGCGAGGACGCGGACTTCCCCGACTCCGGCACCTGGAAGTCCGCACACGACCGCGGACACCTCGTCGTCGGGACCAAGGAGGACCAGCCGTTCCTCGCCCAGCGCGACCCCTCCTCCGGGCGCTACTCGGGCTTCGACGTCGAGATCGCCAAAATGGTCGGCGCCTACCTCGGATTCCCCGCCGACCGCATCGACTTCAAGTCGATCGCCTCCGCCAACCGCGAGACCGCACTCGCCAACGGCCAGGTCGACTACTACGTCGGCACCTACACGATCAACGACAACCGCAAGAAGCTCATCGGCTTCGCCGGCCCGTACTACATGGCCGGACAGAGCCTCCTGGTGCGCGCGGACGAGAAGAAGATCAACGGCCCCGGCGACCTCGCGGGCAAGAAAGTCTGCTCGGCGGCCGGATCCTCCACGCTCCAGCGGATCCAGAAGGACTACAAGAAGGCCATCCCGGTCGCCTACGACAGCTACGCAGTCTGCGTCGACAACCTCATCACCGGCCAGGTCGACGCGGTCACCACCGACGACACGATCCTCCTCGGCTACGCAGCCAAGGTCCCCGACGAGATCAAGGTCGTCGGCAAGCCCTTCTCCAAGGAGCCGTACGGCATCGGCGTCCCCAAGAACGACAACAGCCTCCGCAGTGCCGTCAACGACGCCGTCAAGGCGCACGAGGACAACGGCGACTGGAAGAAGGCGTACGACGCCACCCTCGGCCTGTCCGGCATGCCCGCGCCGCAGCCCCCACCCATCGACCGGTACTGAAAGGGGCGGTATGAACGTCCTGTTCGACAACCTCGACCTGTACTGGGACGGGTTCTGGGGCACCGTCAAAATCACCGTCCTGGCATCCGTACTCGCCCTGGTCCTCGGCTTTGTCATGGCCGGGTTCCGGGTCTCACCCGTCGGCGTGCTGCGCACATTCGGCGCGGCCTGGGTCACGGTGCTGCGCAACACCCCACTGACGCTGCTGTTCTTCGCGGTGGTGCTCGGCTTGCCCCGGTTCGACATCATGCTGCCGTTCACCGTCTTCGCGGTGGTGGCACTGGGCTGCTACACCTCGGCGTTCATCTGCGAGGTCGTCCGGTCCGGCATCAACACGGTGCCGGTGGGCCAGGGCGAAGCCGCCCGGTCCCTCGGCATGACCTTCGGCCAGACCCTGACGGGCATCGTCCTGCCGCAGGCGTTCCGTACGGTCATCCCGCCGCTGGGTTCGACGCTCATCGCGCTGGCGAAGAACTCGGCCATCGCCGGGTCGTTCAGCGTGCTCGAGCTCCTCTCCACCTACAAGACCCTCAACGAAAACGGCTACAGCATCATCTGGACGTTCGTCTGGATCGCTGTCGGCTACCTCATCATCACTCTGGCGATCAGCGCGGTGTTCAACGTGCTGGAGCGCCGGTTCGGAGTCGTCGGATGAGTACCCCGATGCTGACGGACAAGGCACCGAAGGCCGCGAAGAAGTCGGCCGTGCCGTCCAACGCGCTGTACGACATCCCGGGCCCGAAGGCCCGCGCCAGGCACAGGGCCTATGGCGTCGCCGCCGGGGTCCTGGTGGCGCTGCTCCTGGCGTGGGTGGTCTACAAGCTGGTCGACAGCGGCCAGTTCACTGTGGAGAAGTGGCGCCCGTTCATCTACAAGGGTGTCCAGGACCTCCTGGTCGACGGCCTGCTGAACACGCTGAAGGCGTTCTTCTTCGCGGCCGTGTTCTCCCTGGTTTTCGGCGCGCTGTTCGCCGCGGGCCGGCTGAGCGACCACAAGCCGGTGCGCTGGATCTCCACGCTCGTCGTGGAGTTCTTCCGGGCGATGCCGCTGCTGGTGATGATCTTCTTCATCTTCATCGCGCTCCAGGTCGCGCCGCTGTGGGCGCTGGTCACCGGACTCACGCTCTACAACGGCTCCGTCCTCGCGGAGGTGTTCCGGGCCGGCGTCAACGCGGTGCCCAAAGGGCAGAGTGAGGCGTCGTACGCGCTCGGCATGCGCAAGACACAGGTGATGGTGAACATCCTGATCCCGCAGGCCGCGCGCGCGATGCTCCCGGCCATCATCAGCCAACTGGTCGTCGCGCTGAAGGACACCTCGCTGGGTTACCTGATCACGTACGAGGAGTTCCTCCACGCGGGCAAGCTCATCGCCACGAACCTGGACTACGGGCTGCCGTTCATCCCCGTGGTGCTGGTGATCGGGCCGATCTACATCGGCATGTGTGTGGTGCTGTCCGGGCTGGCACGGTGGATCGACAAGCGCGGGCGGCGGAGTCCGGTGGCGAAGGCCGCCGCGGAGGCGCGGGTGGCGCCGGTGTAGTTCGGCGGGTGCTCAGGGGGAACCAGGATCCCCGTGTATCTCAGAGGCCTTTCTGACCTCCCGGGTATACGGGGATCTCTGCTGTCCACTCAGATCGCGTGCGGCGCGCACTTTGGCGCCGACGCGCAGCGTCAAAACAGTGGGCATGGGCAGTGCCCCCGTCTCTCCCCTTGGCAGGATGTGCCGAAGAGTCACACTTGCACGGGCCACTGACAGCCCTCAACGCAATTTCCGCTTGCGCGGGGCTGAGGTACGACTGGTATTGCTGAACTGCAACTGAACTACCGCTGGAGCCGTGGGGGGGGGGGGGGGGGGGGGGCCCCCCCCCGGGGGGGCCCCCCCGGGGGGGCGGGGGGGGCCCCGCCCGCGCCCGGCGCCGGCCCCACCACCCCGGGGGGGGGCGGGC
>NZ_JBXAWK010000030.1:0-73743 GCF_057291755.1 Kitasatospora sp. UYEF31 | reverse complement strand
TGAAAACAAGATCCACTACGTTCGGGACGAAGTGTGGTCCGAGGACCGTTCCCGCGTCCGCACCGGCCACGGACCCGAGAATATGGCCACGCTCCGTAACATCGCGATGAACCTGTTGCGGAAGAACGGGGCCGTCAACATCGCTCAGGCGGTCCGCGAGCAGTCCTACCACCCGTTCACTGCGCCCCTGGACCTTCTCGGTCTACCGGTCCGACCTGCGGAAACTCTCAGCAATTAGCTTCTTGCATCAGCCCTGGGGCTTGTGGGCAGGGCTGCAGCAAAGTTAGTTGATCATGCGTTTCTCCTGGCCAGAGGTGGCGTAACCGGAACGGGTGAAGCTCCGTTGTGCTCGGTGACCCTTCAAGTCGCCTGCACACAACGGAGCTTCGGTGAAACAGTCTGTCATGACCCGCGGATGTCGGGAGTGCGCCAACGGCGTGTCAGGGGCGCCTTGTTTCGTCGGGCGGGTCCACGCGGTGCGTGACCCACGCCACGCGCGAGGCCTTCGCCACCCGGTCGGGGTGATCCTGTTGATCGCGTTGAGTGCCTTGGCCTGCGGTTTTGATTCATACCGGGCGATGGGCCAGTGGGCTGCCGCCGCTTCGCGGGAGACCCTGACGCGGCTGGGATGTCGGCCTTGGGGAAGCCTCGGCCTGCTGCGGGTGCCCAGCGTGGACACGATCCGGCGTGTCGTTCGACCGGAGCTGGGTCCTCACCGCCGAGCGCCGGGTGGCAGAACTCGAGCCCGTCATGACGGCCGATCGCGAAGTCCAGCCCCGCTGACCGGACGTACCCAGGGGGCGTGGACTGTCGGAACTCCACCGGGCCGTCCGCAACCACCGGGGAGTCGGGCGGTATAAGGAAGTGTCGGCCCGGTACCGCCGCCACTGAGCGTTCCTCGGTCCGCAGGGTGCCTGTGCTGCCGACCACCGTAAGGGCGTACGGCTGGTCCTGTGCGGGTAAGCGGTAGCCGGAGCCGCTGACCTCGTGGCAGTCCAAGGCGAAGTAAGAGGTGTCCGCGAGCCGGGTGCGCACTCCGCCGACAGATTCCACCGGGCCGCCCGTCGGCGTGAACGGGGCGTCGAGGTCGCCTTGGTCGAAGGAGATCGCCCGCAACGACTTGTCGAGATGGAGCTCCCGAGGGTGGCCGTCAGTCCCCAGCCGGTCGAAGTTGTAGACCCGGTAGGTGGTGTCGGAGGTCTGCTGGACCGCGTACGCGACGATGCCGGCGCCCAGCGCGTGGACCATTCCAGCCGGGATCGGAATGACGTCACTGGTCTTCACCCGGCGTCGGTGCAACAGTTGGTCCCACGCCCCCGCCGCGATCAGCCCGGCCAGTTCGTCACGGTCGGTGGCGGTGTGACCGAACACGATCTCAGCGCCGGGGTCGGCGTGCAGGATGTAGCCAGTGCTCGGTCTTGCCCCACGGTTCGCCTTCGAGTTCGAAGGCTAGTGCGTCATCCGGGTGCACCTGCGCGGACAGGTCCTGGCAGGCGTCCAAGAGCTTCACCAGCAATGGGAATCCAACATCGGGTCCCAGCTTTCCTGAGTGCGGCTTCCGCAGGGTGGTATCCGACCACAACCTCGCAAGCGTGCGGCCGTCCTGCGTCGTGCTTTCGTGGCCTGGGATGGACGAGAACGCCCAGCACTCCCCGACCGGACCGGAGGTCATAGCCGAACATGGCGGAAATCCGGCGACCTCCCCAGACACGGGCATGGAAGGTCGGAACCATCGGAATCGGCATGTGGAGTCAGTCTTCCCGTTCGATCGGCAGGGCCGATCGCTGTGTCGTTGAGTCAGATCGGGGGCAGGGACAGGGAAGGAATCAGATGGATTCTGCGGATTCCAAAAAGACCGTGGAGTGGATTCCTGGACGGCGTCCGCCTGTAGGACGGGCACACGCATCCGGGCGACTGTCCACTGACGTCCGGTGCCCGACGATCTTTGCGTTGAGGGTGAACCCGGTCAGCGCTCAACCACCGGGGCGATGCCGTCGCCGTACTTGAGCAGGTCGAGCAGGTAGGTGCCATAACCGCTCTTGAGCAGGGGCTGGGCCAGCCGGTGAACCTGTGCGTCGTCGATGAAACCGGCCCGCCAGGCGGCTTCTTCGATGCAGCCGATCTTCAAGCCCTGACGTTCTTCGATGACCCGGACGTACTCAGCCGCGTGCACCAGGGAGGAGAAGGTTCCGGTGTCGAGCCAGACCGTGCCACGGTCGAGCATGGTGACCCGCAGTTCGCCGTCCCGGAGGTAAGCGGAGACGATTTCGGTGATCTCCAGCTCTCCACGGACACTGGGCTTCAGAGTCTGTGCGATCTGCACGGCGCGATTGTCGAAGAAGTACAGTCCAGGGACTGCGTACCGGGATTTCGGATACTTGGGTTTTTCTTCAACGGACAACGCGTGGCCTGCCGCGTCGAATTCGACAACTCCATAAGCGCTCGGATCGGCCACCGGATAGGCGAATACCCGGCCCCCGGTCATGCCCTCATGTCCGTTCAGCTGCCGCCCCAGGCCGACACCGTGGAAGATGTTGTCGCCCAGTACCATGGCTACCGATTCGAGCCCGATGAAATCCGCACCGATCACAAATGCCTGGGCAATTCCCTCGGGGCGTTCCTGGGCCGCGTACTCCAGACGCATTCCCAAATGTGATCCGTCACCCAGCAGTCGCTGGAAAGCAGGCTGGTCCTCCGGGGTGGTGACGATCAGGACTTCCCGGACCCCAGCCATGATCAAAGTGCACAGCGGATAGTACACCATCGGTTTGTCGAAGACAGGCATGAGCTGTTTCGAGACGGCCTGGGTGACTGGCCACAGTCGGGATCCGGTTCCACCGGCGAGGAGAATGCCGCGCATGGGGACACTGTACGGCCCGCCGGCACCACTAAGGTTGGGGGACTATGAACATCCTGGTCACCGGCGGCGCCGGTTTCATCGGCTCCCAGTTCGTCCGTTCCCTGCTCGGCGGCGCTCCCGAAGGAGGCCTACGGGTCACAGTGCTCGATGCCCTGACGTACTCAGGGGTGGAAGCCAACCTCGATCCCGTCGCGACACACCCCGGCTACCGGTTCGTCCACGGGGACATCTGCGATACCGACCTGGTCGACCAGGTCATGCCCGGGCACGATGTCGTGGTGCACTTCGCCGCTGAATCACATGTGGATCGTTCGATCGCCGGCGCCGGGCCGTTCGTGACCACGAACGTCCTCGGTACCCAGGTGCTGCTTGACGCAGCCCACAAACACGGCCTGGGCCGCTTCGTCCACGTCTCCACAGACGAGGTGTACGGCTCGATCAGCGAGGGTTCGTGGACCGAGGAGTGGCCGCTGGCACCCAACTCGCCCTACTCGGCGAGCAAAGCAGCGTCGGACCTGTTGGCGCTGGCCTACCACCGGACCCACAATATGGACGTAGTGGTCACCCGTTGCTCCAATAACTACGGACACCATCAGTTCCCGGAAAAGGTCATTCCGCTCTTCGTCACGAACCTGTTGGACGGCAAACCGATCCCGCTGTACGGCGACGGTGGCAATATCCGGGACTGGCTGCACGTCGAGGACCACTGCCGGGGCATCGAACTGGTCATGCGCAACGGCCGACCGGGAGAGGTCTACAACATCGGTGGCGGTACCGAGATGACCAACAAGGAACTGACCGGGTTGCTGCTCGAGTCCTGCGGTGCCGGTTGGGAGATGGTCGAGCACGTGGCCGACCGCAAGGGGCACGACCTGCGCTACTCGATCAGTATTGACAAGATTCAAGCGGAACTGGGTTACACCCCCCAGGTGTCCTTCCACGAGGGGATGGCGGCCACGGTCCAGTGGTACCGCGACAATCGCAGCTGGTGGGAGCCGCTTAAGGTGAAAGCTGCGCTGTAACAGGCGTAGCGGATTGGGCCAGCGTGACCCTGCGGCCCGCCGCGGGCGGGTGCTGACCGTGTCCATCTGATGAACCGGGGCAACCCGCCGACTTCCGATCGAGCATGTCATGAAACTAACCATCCTCACCGCGGTCACCGGACTACTGGTGTTGGGGTTCATCCTCGAATTGCTGCGCCGACGCCAACTGCGGGAGAAGTACGCAGTCCTGTGGATAGCCGTCGGCCTGGTAGTAGTCCCCTTGGGCTTCTTCCCCCGCGTACTCGACTCCGTCGCCACGGCGACGGGCGTGGCCTCGGGTGTCAGCCTGGTGCTGTTCCTGGGCTTCGCGTTCCTGCTCCTGGTCTGTGTCCACCTGAGCTGGGAGGCCAGCCAGTTGGAGGAAGAGACCCGCAGGTTGGCCGAAGAGGTCGCGTTGATCCGAACCGAGCTGGCCCAGCGGAACAGTGCACCGCACAAGACTCAGGATAACGCCCATGATTAACGGCAAACGGGTACTGATAATAATTCCCGCCTGGAATGAGTCGGGTTCCATAGCCGACGTCATCCATGAGATACGGGACACCCTGCCGCACGTCGATGTGCTCGTCGTGGACGACGGCTCGGTGGACGGCACTTCACAGATCGCCCGGGACGCCGGGGCTGTCGTGACCACGCTGCCCTACAACCTGGGTGTCGGTGGAGCGATGCGGCTCGGCTACCTCTACGCCTACCGCAATGACTACGACGTCGCGATACAGCTGGACGCGGACGGCCAGCACGATCCCCGCTACGTTCCGAAGCTAGTCGACCGTATCGACGATGCCGCGCTGGTCATCGGTGCCCGGTTCGCCGGCGAGGGCGACTACAAGGTGCGCGGACCGCGGCGCTGGTCGATGGTCATGTTGTCCTTCGTGCTCTCCCGCATGGCGAAGACCAAGCTGACCGACACCACGTCCGGGTTCCGCGCCTGCAACCGCGATCTCATCAAGCTGTTCGCCGAGTGGTACCCGGTGGAGTACCTGGGTGACACGGTGGAGACCACTGTGCGGGTCGTCAGGCTGAAACACCGTGTGGTGCAGGTACCGGTGGCCATGCGCGCTCGTACGGCCGGCACGCCGAGCCAGTCGCCGGCCAAGGCGATGTTGTACCTGGGCCGGGCGTTCATCACCCTGCTGTTGGCGATCAACCGGCGATGAACCTGCTGCGTAAGGGATTGCGGATACTCCCGCCCGGGACCTTGTGGGCGGGAGTGGGTTTCGCCGTCCTGGGTGCGGCCTCCTACATCCATCTGGCGGTGGCCAGCCACTCGCTCACGCCGGAGGGGAAATCCGGGGTCTCGGTCCTGTGGACCCTGGTCTTCTCCCTCGGTCTGGGGTTGTTCTTCCCGGTCGAACAGGAAGTCAGCCGGATCGTCGCAACCCGGGTCTCGAACGGCGAGGGCATCCGGTCGGTCCTGGTCAGGGCCACCGCTGTCGCAGGTATACTGCTGGTTTTTGTCCTCGCTCTGCTCGCGTTGTTCAGCAGCGTGATCGCAGACCGTCTGTTTGACGGAGACCGCACTCTGTTGTCCGCCCTGGCTGGTTCCTTCGTCGGCCTGGTCGCGGTTTCAGTCACCCGTGGGGCGCTGGCGGGGCTGGGCCGGTTCAAGGCGTACGGGACCAGTCTTTCCATCGACGGGGGTCTGCGGATTCTGCTCGCCGGCGGGCTCGGCCTGTCCGGCAGCACGTCTCCGTTGGCGTTCAGCCTGGTGCTGACCGTGGCCCCGTTGATCGCGGCCGCAGTCACTGTCCGGCCACTCCTGTCCGGGAGCGGCCAGGACCGTGTGCTGCCCTGGGCGGACCTGGTCCGTGGACTCGTCCCGTTGATCGCTTCCACACTGCTCGCCCAGGTGGTGGTCAATATTGCGGTGATCAACCTCAAGCTCCTGGCTCCGGGGGAGACCGCGCTGGTCAGCGCCCTGCTTGCGGCGTTGATCCTGTCCCGGATCCCATTGTTCGTCTTCGGCGCACTGCAGGCCTCGCTGCTTCCCGGACTGTCCGCTGCGGTGGCCGGGCGGAACCGGGCGGCGTTCAACGGGCTGCTGGTCCGCAGCTGCCTGATCGTCGTCGCGCTGGGTGCGAGCGGCGGAGGAATAGCGGTGTTGGCCGGACCGTGGTTGGTGCGTACCTTCTTCGCAGCCCCGGACATCCTGCACGCGCCGGACTTCGCCTGGTTCGCGGTGGGAACTGTCTGCTACATGCTGGCGACAGTGTTCGGGCAGGGCCTGATGGCGATGGGCCTGCATCGCGGCCAGCTCATCGGCTGGGCCGTCGGCACTGCCGTCCTGGCCGTAGTGACATTTCTGCCGCTGGAGATCCGGCTGCGGGTGGAATTGGCTTACGCGGCCGGCGCGGCAGCGGCGGCCCTGGCCATGCTGGGACTTCTGTGGGCCGGGGTCAGGCGTTTGGACGCGACCGGTTCACACACCACCCCGGCAGTTGAAGAAACCGTTCGACTCCAGGTCGCGCAGTCACCTGCCCGGCCTTGAACCTAGGTGTGAAGCACATGACGACCTTCGACATCATGCTGCCGTACTACGGCGATGTGTCACTCATGCAGACCGCGGTCCGCAGCGTCCAGGAGCAGACGGACCCCGACTGGCGTCTCACTGTCGTCGACGACGGCAAAGAACCCGGCGTCCCCGAGTGGTTCGCGGCTCTGGGCGACGAGCGGGTCTTGTACCTGCGCAACGAGCAGAACCTCGGCGTCACCCGTAACTACAACAAGTGCATCGGGCTCGCCGAGTTCGAGCGGGTCGTCATGATGGGCACTGACGACGTCATGCTGCCCAACTACCTGGCCACGATGCGCTCGGTTCTGGAGCAGCACCCGGACGTCGCCATGGTGCAGCCCGGGGTCCAGGTGATCGACGGATCAGGACTTCCGGTCAACACCCTGGTGGACCAGACCAAGCGGCGACTGTACGCGCCGAAGTCCGACCGTCGACTGCTGATGGGCGGTGAGGAACTGGCGGTCAGCCTGCTGCGTGGCAACTGGCTGTACTTCTCCTCGATCTGCTGGCGGACCGACGTGCTCAAGGCGGTCACCTTCCGTGAGGATCTGGAGATCATCCAGGACCTCGCGCTGGTGATCGATCTGCTCCAGCGGGGCGAACGGATGGTTGTCGAACCCACCGTCTGCTTCCAGTACCGCAGGCATGCGGTGAGCATTTCCGCGACTCAGGCGTACACCGGAACCCGGTTCACTGAGGCGCGGAACTATTTCGTCGACGTCGCGGACCGTCTCGACGCACACGGTTGGCCGAAGGCGGCACGGGCGTCAAGGTTTTACCTGTCATCCCGCCTCCATGCAGTCACCCTGTTGCCGGGCGCTGTCCGGACCAAACAGCGGGACGGATTCCGGAGTCTGGTCCGGCACGCCTTCGGGCCCAGCCGGCGCAGTTCCTGAGACCCCACGGTCTCCGGGCCGTCCCATCCGTACGCGAATGTAAAGAAGAAGGACCTAGACGTGAGCAGCGACCGTCGACGAATAGCAGTGCTCGGAGGAACCGGGTTTATAGGACGCCGACTGTGCGACTCGCTCGACGACCAGGGGTTCGACGTACTGACCGTGGCCCGGAAGGCTCCGACCGTCGCGACGGCCGGTCGTTTCACGGCCATGGACATGGTTGCGGCAGAAGTCGATGAGATAGCCCGCCTGTTCGACGATGAGCAGACAGACGTCGTCGTCAACGCGGCCGGGGGCATGTGGGGACTGTCCGAAGAACAGATGCGGGACGCCAATGTCACGTTGGTCGAACGACTGATCGCGGCGGTCGGGCTTTCAGCCGCAGGACCACGGCTGGTCCAACTCGGTACCGTCCACGAGTACGGGCTCGTCCCGGTGGGCGTGTCAGTGGCGGAGGACTACGAACCCCGCCCGGCGATGGCGTACGGGGAGCTGAAACGGCAGGCGACGCAAGCGGTGGTCCGCGCAGTGCAGCAGAACACCGTCGACGGCATGGTGCTGCGGGTCGGCAACGTTGTCGGAGCGGGCCAGCCGGGACACAGCCTGCTCGGGGTCATGGGCGGGAAGTTGCGTACAGCGCGGGAGGCCGGGCAGTCGGCTGAACTGCGACTGGCCCCGTTGGCCGCCCGTCGGGATTTCATAGACCTGCAGGACACCGTTGACGCGGTCGTCGACGCGGTGCGCGGCACGGGAGGCCCCAGCGTGGTCAACATAGGTCGAGGGGAAGCTGCGAGTGCACGCAGCATGGTGGAGATGCTCATCGCGGCGAGCGGTGTCGCGGTTGAAGTGACGGAGGAAGGGGTGTCCTCGGAGGAGGACCTGACCTTGTGGCAGCAGATGGACGTCACCTTGGCCGGGACCGCGCTGGGGTGGAAGCCGCAGCGGTCGCCGGAGGACTCTATGAAGGACTTGTGGCGTCAGCTGGCCGGGTGACACGTCCGTCGTCCCTTTTCCTGTCCGTACCAGTTAAGACTGGTGCGGTGGTACTGCGCGAACCCTGTCGGGGGGGGGGGGGGGGGGGGGGGGGGGGGCCGCCCCCCCCGGGGGTGTAAAACGCGGTGTGGTGGGGACGCCCCCCCCCCACCGGGGGGGGGGCGGGGGGGGGGGGGGGGGGGCGGCGCCCCCCGCCGCGCCCCCGCCCCCCCCCCCCCGGGGCGGGGGGGGGGGGGGGGGCCCCCCCCCCGGGGGGGGGGGGGCGGCGGGGCCCCCGCCCCCCCCCCCCCCCGACAGGGTTTTCACATCCGGGTGTGCTGCGCTACCGCCACCAGCTCGATGGGCGGCTCCTCCAGCGGGGTGGTGCCGACTGCGTCCGCAGGAGGTGCTGAAGCCGGGTTCCGACGGCGCAGGAAGCCCGGCGTCCAGTCCTTCAGTTTGAGCGCCTGGCGTTCGACAAGGTGCCAGGACACGAAGGCCATGACGGTCGCTCCCGCCATGGACAACAGCACGTAGGGAACAAAACCCCAGCGGTACCCCGTGAACAGTGACAGGGCCTGCTGGATAACGAAGCCGTAGATGTAGATGCCGTACGAGTAGTCGTTCTTCCGCCCGATTTTCTGCAAGGGACGGGGCAGGCGGATCGCCAGCCACAGCAGGAGGTAGGCGAAGGCCGGCAGGCCTACGACGAAGAAGCCGCCGAGCAGCAGGGAGCCGACCAAAACGATGCCGGACAAGACGCCGAGCACGTCGCTGACCGGCACTTTCTCCTTGTACATCTCGAAAGCGGTACCCAGCAGGAAGACGAATCCCAGATAGATCAGCCAGTGCCAGCTGATCCACCCCAGGAGGGGAGTGTTGAAACCCCCGTCGCCGCCGCCCTGTGCCCCGGTCCAACTGTCGTTTGCCAGGTAGTCGTCCCAGATGTAGAGATAGGCACCCAGCGCGAGAAGCAGGACAAAACGGCGTGCACCGCGCAGGATGCCGGTGAAGGCCAGCAATGCGATACCGACGTAACAGAGCATTTCGTAGCACAGGGACCACAGGGCCCCGTTGAAGACGCTCTGACCGGACTCATGACCGTAGGGGGTATCCGTGAGCAGGCCGGAGATTCCGTACTGGCGCACGCCCGTCCACCAGTTTGCGACGAGGTAGTCCACCGGGCCCTCGGAGTGGTTCCAGAAGCCTTCGATGGAACCGTTCTCATGCAGGTGGACCAAAGGAGCGATGACCAGCGCGGTCACCAGGAGGCAGACCCAAAGGCCGGGGAAGATCCGCAGTGCCCGGTGCCAGAGGTACCGACCCACGGAAGCCCGTCGCGCGCTCCTGGTGATGAGCACGCCCGAGAGGAGGAAGAACCCGAAGACCGCCATGTTGCCGACGTTGGTCTGACCGTCGCTGACAACGGACCCGAGGTCGTTTCGGCTGAATCCCAGGGGTCGCGAATGCGACATGACGACGGCGAGGGCGAGTACTAGGCGGATAAAGTTGACGCTGTTCGTTCTGCCGGACAGCAGTTTGCCCAGGTCGCCCCGGGAACGGAGCACACCGCTTGCGGACATTGGTCTCCTCGGTGGGGTTGGCCGGTCGGCCGTTGCTGTCCAGTGGTCGGCTGGTGCGCGTTATTTGCGCAGGTGCTTGAACCGGGTTTCCCACGCCCCAGGCGGTGACTCGCCACAGGGCTTCGACAACGATGCTTCGGCTCATCTTGCTGGCGCCGTGTTCACGTTCGATGAAGGTGATCGGAACCTCGACTACCCGAAGTCCTGCCTTCACCGCACGCCATGCCAGGTCAACCTGGAAGCAATATCCTTGCGAAGCGACATCCTGCAGTTCAAGCCTTTGCAAGGCCTCCCGCCGGAAGGCCCGGTAGCCCCCGGTGACGTCCCGGAGTGGGACCTGCAGCATCAACCGCGAGTACAGACTCCCGCCAGGGGAGAGGATTTCACGTGATTTGGCCCAGTTGACGACACGTCCGCCGGCGACCCAGCGTGATCCCATGGACAGGTCCGTGTCACGCAGTCCGGTCGGGAGTCGGGGGAACTGCTCGGGCTGATGTGAGCCGTCCGCGTCCAGCACGAACAGGACGTCGTAACCGTGCTCCATACCCCAGGCGAAACCTGCGAGGTGGGCGGCACCCAGGCCGTTCTTCCCCGGACGGTGGAGTATGTGGATGTGCTCGTCTCCGGAGGAGAGCTTGTCGGCTATCTCTCCCGTACCGTCCGGGCTGTTGTCGTCAGCGACCAGGATGTGAACCTCGGGGGTCGAGGCGCGGATCCGAGAGATGATCTTCTCGATGTTCTCGGATTCCTTGTATGTGGGGACGATCACGAGGATCCGTCCGAGGTCGGAGAAGGGTCCTACCGACTGGTTGTCCATGATCAAGCCTTACCTGTTTCTCTCTGGGGTTTGCGCGATCTGATCGCAGTGGGTTAGTGAGCGGGGACGATGCGTGTCGGCAATGCGACCGTCATCCCCGTCGGGTGGTACGTCTTAGCGACCGTGTAGGTGCTTTTGAGCGCTGCGGCCTGGACAGTTGGAAGGGCAGTGAGAGGCACGTCTGTACTGCCGATCGAGACGAGCCACAGCCGCTGCTCAGGACCGATGCACTTCTGCGGTTCACTGCATTCGTCGACCCACAAATCGTCCTTCTGGACGGCACTCCGCTGAAGGAAAACGTCCCGGGGGTGCGCCTTCGGATCCAGGTAGTACTTCACCCCGGCGTCGATCAGCCACCAATAGTCGTTGCCGTGGGCGTAGACGATTCCGTCCCCGGCCTTGAATCTGCTGTTGACCACTTCGGCCGTGCCCTGGTAGTTCCTGGGAGTGAAGTCCACCGGCTCCGGATACAGGTACTGCGCGTGAGACAGCGGACTATGGATCGCACGCTGGTCGGGAAGAGCGAACAACGCCAGGACGCCTAGGACGGCTACAGCGGTCCGCAATGACACCGCACTGATCCCGGCCCCGGCGAGCATCGCCCAGGCGGGAAGGGCGAAGAGTAGGCACTTCGGAAAGAAGTACGACACTCCACCATGCGAAATCAGCCATATCACCGGGATTGGCGGGACGGCGAGGAGAGTACCGACAAGGGCAGCTCCGGGGCGGCTGCGGCCCCAGGCGGCGACAGCGGCCACGCTGATAGCTCCGGCGAACAGTACGTACCGCTTCCGGTCGCGACGCCAGTGCAACAGCACAGCGGCTGCATGGCTGGCCAGCGCGACCAGGTGGAACGCTGAAACTGCGACGATGGCCAGGCTGTAGCCGAGCCAGCGGTGCCATCGGGGCTTGTCCAGAGCGCACAGCAGGAGGAGCGTGGCCAGCGAGACCGCGAAGACGACAAAGGCGTAGGAGCGTGCTTCCTGGGCGAACCGGGCGACTGCGGGGATCATCGCGAAGACGAGGCCGCCGAACAGCCCCGCGCGCTGTCCGAACAGCCGACGACCGGCAAGTGCCGTGCACACGGCCGCACCTGTCATCGCCAGGACAGAGGGGAACCGTACGGAGAACGGTGAGTCCTCGAAGGTGGAGATCCAGACGTGCAGGACCAGGTAATAGGCACCGTGGACTGCGTCCACGTGACGCAACATGTCGAGGAGTTCGCCGGTCGGCCGGGAGACGACACTGAGCATGGCCAACTCGTCATGCCACATGACGGTCCGGGAGATGCGGAAGAGCCCGACGAAGAGTGTGGCCACCAGCGGCCACAACCACACACTGCCTGCGAGACGTCGGACAGAATCACCTGGTGCGATGGTCCGGAGCTCGCCGGGCGACCTGTCGGGGTGCGGTCGAGAAGCAACCCTGGTGCCCGGTGCGGACATCTGCGTCATGTTTTTGTACACCTAAGAGCTGTTCGGGCGGGAGGCTGGTGTGATCAGCAGATCCAGATGGATAACCCAGCTTGTGTAGACGTCCTCACAGGAAGCTGCGCCTGGATCTTAGTATCTACGTTCTACTTCATGTGAAGTGCAGTTGACGTAGTCTCGTTCCGGTCATTGTCCGTCTGTGTGTCCCGCATCAGGAAAGTACAATCAGCGGATGTCCAACGTGAGCTCCAGAGTGATGAAGGCAGTGATCCCGGCGGCCGGCCTGGGCACCCGTTTCCTCCCGGCCACCAAGGCCACTCCCAAGGAGATGTTGCCGATCGTCGACAGGCCGGCCATCCAGTACGTAGTGGAGGAAGCGGTTGCAGCGGGGCTCACCGACCTGCTGATGATCACGGGTCGGAACAAGCGGGCACTGGAGGACCACTTCGACCGCGCCTACGAGTTGGAGTCCCTGCTTGAAGGCCGGGGCGATCTGGAGAAGCTGGCGCGGGTCCGGGAGTCCAGTTCGATGGCGGCGATGCACTACGTGCGCCAGGGGGACCCCCGCGGCCTCGGCCACGCGGTCCTGACCGCGAAGCCGCATGTAGGCGACCAGCCGTTCGCAGTACTGCTCGGCGACGACCTGATCGACCCGCGGGACCCCCTCCTGGAGCGGATGATAGAAGTACGGGACCAACTCGGCGGCAGCGTTGTAGCGCTGATGGAAGTCGAACCGTCCCAGATCCACCAGTACGGCTGTGCGGCGATTAAGCCCACGGCGGAATCCGACGTGGTGGAGATCTTCGACCTCGTGGAGAAGCCGGACACCGCAGACGCGCCGAGTAACTACGCGGTGATCGGTCGGTATGTCCTCGACCCCGCGGTCTTCGAGGTCCTGGAGCGTACCGAGCCTGGACGGAGCGGCGAGATCCAGTTGACTGACGCGCTGCGGGAGATGGCACGTGCGGGAGACGGGATGCAGGTACACGGCGTGGTTTTCAACGGCCGCCGTTACGACACTGGTGACCGCGCTGACTACTTGCGGACCATCGTGAAACTCGCGTGTGAGCGTGACGACTTGGGGCCCGAGTTCCGGTCCTGGCTCAAGGAGTACGTCACGAACGAAATCGGACTGTAAGGACATTCGCAGGGCCGAAGCAGTGTGGGGCACCTCCTGAAAGGAGGTGCCCCACACACGGTCACAGCGCTTCGCAGCCGGGTCTAGCCGTTGTGCTGGGCCTGCCACCCCGCCCACGCCGACGTGACCATCTCACGCAGGTCACGCCGGGCTTTCCAGCCCAGTTCGGCGGCGATGCGGTCGGCATTGCCGACGATCTTGTCGGGGTCGCCGGCCCGGCGTGCCACCACCGTCGGCACCAGGTCCGTACGGCCGGTGACTTCCAGCACCAGGTCGACAACCTCGCGCACAGAGGACCCCGCACCGCGTCCCACGTTCAGGGTGAACGCGAGATTGGGTTCGGCGCCGATCTGGCGGGCGGCGGCCACGTGGGCCTCGGCCAGGTCTGCGACGTGGATGTAGTCCCGGACGCAAGTACCGTCGGCGGTCGCGTAGTCGTCGCCGAAGATCGTCGGCGGCTGACCGGCGGTGATCTTCTCCAGCACCATCGGGATGAGGTTGTACACCCCTGGGTCGGCCATTGCCGGTTCGGCCGAACCCGCGACGTTGAAGTAACGCAACGAAGCGAACGACAGCCCGTGGGCACGCGCCGTCGCCTGGATCATCCACTCGCCGATGAGTTTGGACTCGCCGTACGGGCTCAGTGGAGCCTTGGGCGAATCCTCATCGACCAGGTCGACATCCGGCATGCCGTACACCGCGGCGCTGGACGAGAACAGGAACCGTCCCACACCTGCGGCCACAGTCGCGTCGAGGAGCGTACGCAGACCCTCGACGTTCTCCCGGTAGTAGTGCAGCGGGTGTTCCACCGACTCGCCGACCTGCTTCTTGGCAGCGATGTGGATCACGCCGTCCGGCTGGTGTGTGCGGAACACCTTGTCCAGCAGCTTCCGGTCGAGCACTGAGCCGATGACGAGAGGGGCCTCCGCCGGGACGCGTCCTGCGGTGCCACTGGACAGGTCGTCGAGGATGACTACGTCTTCTCCCGTGTCGAGGAGGGAGTTGACGACGTGTGTGCCGATGTAGCCGGCACCTCCGGTAACGAGCCACTTCATGGAGACGACCTCAGTTCAGGTGGGAGGGCGGGGAAGGGGAATCCGAGGCAGTTTCGATCAGGGTTTTTTGCTTCCGCAGACCTTGGGCCACTCAGTGTTGGTGATATTGGCGCACCACAGGTCGTCGTCCACGTTGGCTTTGAGCTTGCCGAATTTGTATGGTGCTGTGCACTTGTGGCCGGGGGCATAGGGCGAGCAGCTTCCGTCGGCGCGCTGCAGAGTGTGCGAACGCCAGGCGTCCATCCCCATCGTGTTCAGTGACGGATCGGCAGGCATGTAGCGATTGGCGTTCCAGGAGGCGCCCATGGCGGCGAAAAGCATGATTCCGCACAACAGCCCCGCACCCAGGAGACGATGGAAGCCGACCGTCTTCGGGAATTTGATAGGCGAATTCTCAGCCTTGCTGGTGATCGAGAGTGCAGGGCGATACTGCGCCCACTGGTTGCGCATTCGATGGAATGTCACCATTATGCCGAGGATCGCCAGGGTCATAAGGCAGTACATGATCAGCCATGTGGTCCGCGTGTAGAGCATGACGGCGTGGTCGTGCGCCATGTTCTTGGCGTACCAGAAACGTAGAATCCAGGCACCGGTCACCGCGCCGAGCGTGGCGAGGACGGCGAAGTTCCGCATGCCGAAGGCGGCAGCGAGAACCAGACCTGCGATCAGCATCAGTGCGAAGGCGCTCTGACCGGCGACTTCCTGGCTGAACGGCCAGGCCCACGACGGGACTGGCCCCGGGCGGTCGCCACGCCAACCGAGCACGAACGCAGGATCGGTGTAGACGTCGAAGTACGCATAGCGGTCGACGGTGGTGGAGCCGAGCCGGAGGATGTTCCAGAGGAGGGGGGAACCCACCACGACGAAGGCGAGGCCGGCAGCCCCCAGGAAGCTCGCGGCCCGGGCCAGTTGGCTCCGTCCCCGACGCCAGGGCACAAACGCGAGGATGAGTACAAGAGCACCGGGAGCCGTCCAGACGAACCAGCCGGAGTACAGCAGGAAGAGGAGCCCGAAACCGACTCCGAACGCTCCGCCGAGCAGGAGGAGCTTCCACAGCGGCTTCCTGTCCGGGTCGGCGGTGCCGACCCGGTGAAGCTCGAGGAGGAATTTTCCGAGCAGCGGAAGCAGGGCGATCATGACGATGTGGCTGTAGGGCCTGATCGGGTCGAGGAACACCAGCGAAGCCGGGACCGAGACGGCCAGGGCCCAGATCGGGCGCAGCAGCAGTCGCCACGACAGGTAGGCGACCGGGCCGAACAGCGCGCTCATGACGAGTTGCAGGTCCTGCAGGGCGAAGCCGACCTGGCCGTGTCGGAAGAGGTCGGCCCATTCCGCCATCAGGACGGGGAAGCCGGGCGGGTAGACATCGTGCAGGCCTTCACCGCGCTGCCACTTCACAGCCATCGCCTGGAGAGTGGCAGGGTCGCCGTCCTGGCCGCCGAGTCCCCAAGGCGTGCCGTGCAGGGCCACCGCGATGCCGCCGGCCACCATGCCGGTGGCGAGTCCGGCCACAGCGGCACAGGCCAGCCTTCGGGTTATCAGGTGACGGAATCCGCTGCCCCGGTGCGCGGTGTACAGGACGACGGCCAGAATCGGTAGCGCAACAAAAGCAGCCCGGAACTGGATGGACGCCAGTCCGCTGACCTGTCCGATCCGCACCAGCGGGTTGACGACGATATCGCGAGCCCACAGCATGAAGCCGAGTGCGACCGCAAAAGAGACGACGGCTTCACCGAACCGAAGCAGCCAGCGGCGTCGCCGCTCCCCGGCGAACAGTGTGGTTATTTTCCTTTCCTTCGCCTGTTCGACCGGCGGAAGGAGATCAGGTTCGCTGAGCTCTTCAGATTTCAGACTATTTTCTGTCACAATTTTCATGCCTTAATTTGAGCGATATGACCAAGGAGTTCTTGTGGTCACATACGAGACATTCGAAATCCCCATCAGGTCTGGCCGACAAACCGTGCCCGCAGAAGGGGGAAGTATCATCAATAAAGCATGCGATCCACAGCACGCTCGGCGGCTTTCCCGTCGTCCAGATGGCCGAAGGCTTCCTGGAATCGCGCGTAGTCCGCGCGGTAGGTCTCTGCCACCGTGTTGAGGTCCAGGAGGGCCCGGATCAGTTCCGGAGTGTCCGTCAGCAACGGTCCGGGGAGGTGGGTCCCGATGTCGATGTTGAGCCCGCGCATCTTCTGATAATGCGTCAGGTCGCTGGCGAAGATCAGGATCGGCCTGCCGGTCGCCGCGAAGTCGCACATCAGGCCCGAGTAGTCCGTGACGAGGACATCTGCGGCCAGCATCAGGTCAGCGGCATCGGGATAAGAGGTGACATCCCGGATGAACCCACCCGTCGGGAAGTCGAACGGCGAGAGCCGGTCCACGACCCGCGAGTGGCTGCGCAGCAGCAGGACATGGTCGTCGCCCAGTTGCGCCCGCATCGCTTCGACGTCCAAGCGGAGGTCGAGCTTGTACTGGCTGTTGTTGTAGGCGTGGTCGTCGCGCCAGGTCGGCGCGTACAGGATGACCTTGTGCCCGGCGGGGATACCCAGCTTCGAGCGGACCGCCGCGGTGACCGCCTCCTGGTCCGCACCCAGGAGCAGGTCGATCCGCGGGGAGCCGGTTTCCAGGATCTCCCCTCCGTACCCGAGCGAACGCCGGAACACCTCGGTGCTGAACCCGTTCGGCGAGAGCAGGGTGCTCCACTGCGCGGTCATCGTCCGCAGCCGGGCTCCCGCGGTGCTGTCGCTGTACAGCGTGTCTGCCAGGTCGAGCCCGATCCGCTTCAGCGGGGTGCCGTGCCAGGTCTGGACCACGGTCTGGCCCTCCCTGCGGACGAACCACTCGGGCAGTTGGTCGTTGACGACGATGTAACGCGAGGTGGCCAGGGCCTCGTGCCAGCGGGCGCTGTATATGGCCAGCGGCTTCACGCCGTCGGGCAGGCCGACGACCTGCTGGTCCTCGACCGTCCACAGGTGTTCGAGGTCAGTGCCGCGACGCACCAGCTCCTCGTACACCGCTCGCGGCGAGTCGGAGAACTGCTTGCCCTCGAAGCTGCTGTACAGCACGGTCTCGCGCAGGGGCGCGGTCCGCAGGCTCTGGAAGTCGTGGTCACGCAGCTGCTTCTGGCGGTACCGGCCCTGTTCCCTGGACAGGAGGGCTGTCCCGCTCTCCAGGAAGATCTGGTCGGTGTACACCCGGTCCACGGTGAACGGCCGCCCGGCGATGTCCTGCTTCGCGGGGAACGAGGGGATCGCGGAGGCAGCCACCCGCGCAATGGCGTACCCGTCGGTGCCGAGCGCCGCACTGTCCCTGAGGTAGACGTACCAGCGGCCTTCCGCAAGCGGCCGTTCGGCACCCGCGGCGGTGACCGCGGCGGGCTGGAACGTGCACGAGAACCGCCCGTGGTCCAGCGTGACCGGGAAGGCGTACTCGTCTTTACGGCCGGAATTCTTGATGACCAGCGTGGCCTGCGCGCTGAAGACCGGCGGCGTGGTGCCCGCGAAGTTCAGACTGCCGTCGGGCTGCCAGGTGACACTGTCGACCACCGGGTACGGGGTGCGGCGGGTCAGCCGCAGCACCCCGGACGCGGTCCTTTCGAACGACAGGAAGAAGTGTTTTCCGGCGGCGTCCACACCGGGCGATACCGCGTCGGCCGGATAAAACCCTCGGGGGAGGTCCGCACTGACCGCCAGTTGACGGGCACTGCCGTCGTCCATGACCAGCTGCGGCGTCCACGCGTGGAAGCTTTCGACGATGACTTCGCGCGGGACGTCCTCGGCCAGCGGGAGTTGGGCGGTGAGGTCTGCGACCGTGAGTAGGGCCGTGAAGTCGAAACCGCGCGCGTGCCTGGTGCAGGCCAGCGGGACGTCAAGCGACGCCCCCGTCTGCTGGTGCGTCACCCGCAGCGCCCGGGGCTGTTGTGCGTCGGCCGAACTGCCCGAGAGCTCGATGCCGTCGTCATCCACCGGGCGATGGCTCACGAGTCGCTCGCGCGCCGCCTTGACGCTGATCCGCAAGGTGTTGCCGACGAACTCGGGAACCACCCGCATCCCATCGCCGACGTCCAGGACCGGCGGGTGGATTCCGGTACCGGCAAAGCCGTTGCGGATCCCGCTGCGCCGCACCATGGTGCCGTTGAGCAGTCCCACGCCGATCTTCCAGCTGCCGGGGACCCACACTCCACCGCGCTTGAGCCGCTGCGGGTCGACGGTCACCTCGAAGCCGGACTGGTCGTACGAATGGACCTGCTGGTGGCTGTTGTCGGTCGCCTCGGGCGCCGGTCGGCCACGGAGCGGGACGGGGATGACGGCGGGCAGCGACAGCTTGGCCTTGCGGGGCGACTTCGTGCCGCGCACCGGCATCAGGACCGCGCCCTTGGGCGCGGCGCCCGGGGTGGCGGAGGCGACGTTGCGGATGTACGCGTAGCCGCGGAGCCTGAGCTTCCCGCCGACCCACTGCGCTTCGGTGAGCCGTGACTCTACGGGCACATCGGTGCGCTGCAGCAGTGTCGTGGCCGACGGCAGGGCCAGTGGGGCGCCGCTCTTTCCCGGGTAGACCGCGTGCCGGACGGGGAGTCGGCCGCGCAGTCCCCCGCCCCGCGACGGCGTGGCCGTCAGGCCCGATACGTCGAAGGTGCTGCGGGTGTTGGCGTACTGGTAGACCAGTAGTTCCAGGAGGTCGTCCAGGCGGCCTGTGCGGACGAGCTCCCACCTGACCCTGTCCTCGACCGGAATGCGGGCGAAGACGCTCTCATCCATCATGGACAGGAGCTCGCCGGCACCCTTCATGAAGATGCCGCGGTACTCCTCGCCGCCGACGGTCAGCGAGTCGATGTACGAGGCCAGGTCGTCGGTGAGGACGCTGACGTCGTACTCGGGCTTGAACTTGGCGAAGCGCCCGCCCTCCCCCTCGGCGAGGAACCGGCTGACGTCGAGCACACCGGCGAGGCGGTCACTGAGCCCCTTGGGGTCGGCGCCGCTGCGGGTGATGGAGCCTTCGCGGGCCCGCCAGTAATAGATGTGCTCGTGCATCACGTCCACGCTCTTGGCGAGGAAGTGGGCGGGGATGGTGACCGGGGTGTCCTCGAAGACACGTCCGTCGGGGAAAGTGAAGGCGTGCTTCTCCCAGAAGTCCCGGCGGAAGACCTTGTTCCAGGCCACCCGGTCCCCGAGCAGTTTGAAGTCCCGGGTCACATGGGTCTTCTTGAGCGTCTTGCGAAGATGCTTGTACTGTCCGGCCTGGTAGCGGCCGGCCGAGTGGAGCCGCCACACATTCCCGGTCACGAAGTCGGAGCCGGTCTCATCCAGTAGCGCGACCATTTTTTCGTATGCCTGGGACGGCACGATGTCGTCACTGTCGAGGAAGACCAGGAATTCGGTATCCGGGGCGATATTCTCCACGCCGGTGTTCCGTGCCGCGCTGAGTCCGCCGTTGGGGCGCTGGACCACCCGGAATCTCGGGTCCCGTTCGGCGAACGATTCGCAGATGGCATGACTACCGTCGGTAGACCCGTCGTCCACCAGGACTACGTCGAGATCAGTCAACGTCTGCTCGGCCAAGGACTGTAGACAGTCCTCCAGGTAGAGCTCCACGTTGTAGATGGGAACGACGACACTGAGTCGGGCTGTCATGCGGTGGTGACCTCTTCGGAGGGAGTGAGACGGCAGCGTGACACGATTTGGCTGCGCGGCTTCCTCAGGTTTTCGAGGGACGACGAGCACTGGTCGGCGGCGTGGCCGACTTGACCCGACACCGCCGTTAAAACCTAAGGTACGGGGCTGAAGCCACTGCCGGGAAACGGTGTAGTCGCACCTGACCGCAGTGGTCAGGCCTGGTGTGCGTTGCCCCGGTTGAGCCCGGCAGTGTAATCCCGGCATACCTGGTAATCCGTAAGAAGATTGTTGTTCAACGCCTGAGCCAGTGTGGGAGCGGCTTCGTCGCGCGCGGACAACTCGGGGGCTTCAGCCGGCCAGTCGATGGCGAGGTCCGAGTCGAGCGGATGGACCGCGTGCTCGTGTCCGGGGGAGTAGGTCTCCGAGCACAGGTAGCTGAGGGTCGCGCCTTCCGTCAGGGCGCAGAATCCGTGTCCGAGGCCTTCGGCGATGTAGAGCGCCTTCCGGTCGGTGTCGTCGAGCCGGACGCCTTCCCACTTCCCGAAGGTCGGAGAGCCGACCCGTAGGTCGACGACGACGTCGAGGACGGCACCGCGGACGCAGGTCACGTACTTCGCCTGCCCCCGGGGGACGTCAGCGAAGTGGATTCCCCGGACGACTCCCTTCTCGGACACGGAGAGGTTCGCCTGGGCGAGTTGGAGCGGATGCCCGACGGCTTCGGCGAGGTGGTCGAAGCGGTACCACTCCATGAAGAGGCCCCGCGAGTCCCCGTGCTGCTGCGGGGTGATCTCCCAGGCACCTTCGATCGAAAGCGGGCTGATCTTCATCTTGGGCTCAATTCGCTGTCAAAGTTGTCCGGACTTGCAAAGCAGATCGGAGCTGTCACATGGAGGAGGGCGCGACGGAGCCGCAGTTGTTCTCGACTAGGTCGACCAAGTACGTACCGTAACCACTTTTGAGGAGGGGGCGGGCCAAGGCCAGCAGGTGGTCGTCGTCGATCAGGCCGGCCCGCCAGGCCGCTTCCTCGATGCAGCCGATCTTCAGGCCTTGCCGTTCTTCGATCACCCGGACGAACTCTGAGGCGTTGACCAGGTCCGCGAACGTTCCGGTGTCCAGCCAGGCGGTGCCACGTTCCAGGACGGTCACCTGCAGTTCGCCCTGTTCGAGGTACGCGGCGTTGATGCCGGTGATCTCCAGCTCGCCGCGGGGACTCGGTTTGAGTTGCTTGGCGATCTCGATCACCCGGTTGTCGTAGAAGTACAGGCCGGGGACTGCGAACCGGGACTTTGGCCGCTCCGGCTTCTCCTCAATCGACAGTGCGTTTCCGGCGTCGT
Source organism: Kitasatospora sp. UYEF31 (assembly GCF_057291755.1). Lineage (NCBI taxonomy): Bacteria > Bacillati > Actinomycetota > Actinomycetes > Kitasatosporales > Streptomycetaceae > Kitasatospora > Kitasatospora sp. UYEF31. Next base: position 52,494 of record NZ_JBXAWK010000030.1, on the reverse strand, counting down.
CGAACTCCACGACCCCGTAGGCCTTCGGGTCGGCGACGTGGTAGGCGAAGATCCGGCCTCCGGTCAACTGGGACTGCCCGCGTAGTTGCCGGCCGAGCCCGGTGCCGTGGAAGACGTTGTCACCGAGGACCAGGGCCACCGATTCGTCGCCGATGAACTCCTCACCGATGAGGAAGGCCTGGGCGAGCCCGTCGGGGCTGTCCTGGACGGCGTACTCGATGCGCATGCCGAGTCGGGATCCGTCGCCGAGCAGCCGCTTGAACTGTGGCTGATCGTGCGGCGTCGTAATGACCAGGACCTCTCGGACGCCGGCCATGATCAGTGTGGAAAGGGGGTAGTAGACCATCGGCTTGTCGAATACAGGCATGAGCTGTTTCGACACTGCCTGGGTCACAGGCCACAACCGGGAACCGGTTCCGCCGGCCAGAAGGATTCCTCGCATGGCCCACAGCCTACGGGTTGCCATGGTCATGAAAGTTGGGCTCCCGTATGGCATGAGCCGTCTGGGCGCTGAGGAGGCACTGGCTAACGGTTCCGGGCTCACGGCCCCAACGGGTGGAGCCCACCAGGACAGTGCGGGTGGGATTGAGGCTTGTCGTCGTGGTGCAGCCAGCCCGGACCCGACCGTGGAAGGATCCTGTGTGGAAATGGCACTACGGTTCGTAGGCCGACGCGCCTGCCGGTTATCCGGGTCCGGGGCTGAATGGGTTTATTCGGCACAAGATCAGATTTATTGATCACGGGATAATATCCTCAGCATGCCGAAAATTGTCCTCGCCGCATTGGAATCAAAAGGAGAGTGAATGCATTTGCCGACGCTGGACATCATGATGCCGTATTACGGTGACGTGGCATTGATGCAGACTGCGGTGCGCAGCGTTCTCGATCAGACTGATCCGGGCTGGAACCTGACCGTGTTGGACGACGGTTGCGAACCCGGTGTGTCTGAGTGGTTCGACGACCTCGGAGACGATCGTGTCCGCTACCTGCGCAATGAACGGAACCTGGGAGTCACCGGGAACTTCCGTAAGTGTGTGGCCCTGGCGGGAGCGGACCACATGGTCATGATGGGCTGTGATGACGCCATGCTCCCCGACTATGTGGCGACCATCCGCAAAGTTCTGGCGGACCAGCCGGGGGTCGGCCTGGTCCAGCCGGGTGTCCAGGTGATCGACGGCTCGGGGCAGCCCGTGAACACTCTCGTGGACCAGACCAAACGTCGCTTGTACGCCCCCCGGTTCAGTGGACGTTTTGTGATGTCTGGTGAAAGCCTGGCGATGAGCCTGCTCCGCGGGAACTGGTTGTACTTCCCGGCGATCTGCTGGCGGACTGACGTGGTCAAGGCTGTGAACTTCCGGACGGATCTGAATGTGATCCAGGACCTGGGTCTGGTCATTGACTTGTTGCAGCGCGGTGAACAGTTGCTGGTGGAGGACACCGTCTGCTTCCAGTACCGCAGACACGCGGTGAGTGAGTCTTCCTTGCAGGCGTTTGACGGGCGTCGGTTCCAAGAGGAGCGGATGTTCTTCGCCGCTGTGGCCGCACGTCTGGACGATCAGGGCTGGACCCGGGCGGCCAAGGTCGCCCGCTGGCACGTCTCCTCTCGGCTGCACGCGTTGGCCATGCTGCCCGCCGTGCTCCGTGCGGGAAACCGCGGAGGTGTCCGCAACCTGGCGAACCATGCTTTCGGGCGGCCTGCCAGCGGACGGTGAACGGCAGGTCGCCATTGTCGAGCCAGCCCGGCAGTCGCGTAGAGCAATCGCGCGCGCCCTCACTGTGACAAGCCTTGTCCTGGGAACCGAAGCGATCAACGGGAAGTCCTAATGTCGGGCTGTGAGGTTCGGCCTGACCCTCCCGGATTTCAAACTCCGGGGGTCAGGGCGACCCGGCTTCCTTGCGTTTATAGTGAGGAAAATCAGCACTCAAAGCAGTATTTATTTCCCGAATCGGTAATGACAAGGTGGCGCGGGTGCGGGGTAGCGGCGACACGACACGGCGCGGATTGCTTCGCACCACCGTCCAAGTCGCGGCCGCCGCCGCGGCGCTGAGTTCCTGTCAGGACGGGGCCAAGAGCCTGCCGGAACCGGACGATTCGGCACCGGCGTCCGGGCCGGGCGCTCCCGCCGTGACGACGCGCCGGGTCCTCAACATCGTCGCCCACCACGATGATGACCTGCTTTTCATCAGCCCGTTGCTGGCCGAGGACCTGAAAGCGCGGAACGTCGTACGGACGCTGTACTTCGTGGCCTCGGACTACCGGGACTATCCGCAGTACATGAAGGACCGGGAACTGGGCGCCCGGGAGGCCTACGCCCTGGCGGTCGGCATCGATCCGGCCAGGTGGCAGGCGCAGCCCTACAGTGCGGGGCCCCTCCAGGCCACGTTGTGGACGCTGGGGAAACGGGTCTCCACCCTCGAGGTCCGTATCCCGGACGGGTTCCGGAAGACTCCGGTGGGCGCCAAGAAGCTGTGGGGGCTGTACGCGGACGACGTGCGGATCGAGACCCGCGACGGGGACACCTTCCGCAAGCAGGAGCTGAACCGTACGGACTTCGTTAAATTCCTTAGGGCGGTGGTCGAGGAATTCCACCCCGACATCGTCAACACCCTTGACCCGGTGGCCGATCTCCACGGGCGGCCCGATTACAACGACAAGGGATTCCACCAGGACCACATCGCGGTTTCCCGCCTCGTCTACTACGCGATGGAGAACTGGGGCAAGGCCCCGCCGGTGGCCTACTTCCGCGATTACACGATTGACAGTGAACCGGCGAACCTGGCCAAGAAGCAGTCGCAGCTCAAGAAGGAACTGTTCAAGAAGTACCTCAAGCACGACTCGGACGCCCGGGTGAACCGGACGTACGACGGCTGGCTCGAACGCTTCTACCTTGCGGACGGCCGCTGGTGGGGTGATCTGGTCCTCCCACTGCCGCCCCCCTTCGACGGTGGGGTGCGGCCGACGCCGATGATCGGCCGCCGGTACCGGCTGGTGCACCGGGCCTCCGGTCTTGAGATGACCGTCCCCCTGGCACCCCAGGCGGCCTTGCCGGTCCCGGGGCAGGGGGCCGCCCCGCCCGGCGGCGCGCCCGTGGGGGACCTGGCCGCCACCCGGCCTGCGCAGGCCGGGCCCGGGAACCTGTTCGGCCTCGCCGCGGTGCGCCGCGGCTGGGCTCTGACGGTCCGCCAGGGCGGCACGGAGGTCTGCGCCCGGTTCCCGGGCGGGGGGAACACCGGCGAGTCCGTACGGTTCGCCCCGTGCGATGCGGAGCCCGAGCAGGCGCTGCGACTGCACGGCGATCCGCAACTCGGCTACCTGATGGTCCCGGCGGGCACCGACAAGGCCGTGGTGCCCGGCGGGCAGCCGGGTGCTCCGGTTGTGCAGTCCGTCCGGACCGGCGCCCCGGACCAGCGCTGGGACTTCGTCCTCACGGACTGAGCGTCACTGCGGTCCGGACGGCCGCCGGCGGCGACACCGATCAGTGACGGTGTTTCATCCCGGTAGCCTGACTCGGACAGACGGGTGTCGTGTGGGGACACCCTGTGGCGGACGACCATGACGATCGAGGAATCTTGTGACCCTCTCCGCGCTGCGCACGCGCGCACCGGACACGCGGGCCGCCGGCGGACGCAGCCCTCGCGCGTCGACAGTGGGCGCCGTTGCGACCCTTGCCGGGTGCTGGTTGCTGCCGCTTGTCGCATACGCCACCGGACTCGCAGTCGTACTGCCTTTCCTGATCCTGGCGGCCACCGCCGCACTCCTGCGCGGTGGCCGGACTCTGCTCGACCGGCTGGTGCTGGCCGGTGCCCTGCTGTTCGGGGCGACCTGCGCGGCCGGGCTGCTGTTCTCGGCGTGGCCCTGGGGGCTGCACCCCGTGCCGATCGCCGGCACAGCGTTCACCGTCCTCGTGGGTATCGCCCTCGGCACGGGTCGGCGTCCGCAGTTCCCCGGTGTGGGCGGCCTGCGCGAACTGACCGTCGTACTGGGCACGTTGGGGACGGCGCTCCTCGTATTCGCGCCCTTCCTCCTGCGGGACAGGACCGGGCGACTGTCCCTGGTCGTCGCGGGGGAGGACCTGACCCGGCACTTCTTCATCTTCGACGGGATCCAGACCGCGGGCGGCTACACCTTCCTCAACAAGGAAGAGCTCGCTGTCTCCGTCAAGTTCAATCTGATGTCGTATCCGCAGGGCAGCCACCTGCTGGAAGCCCTGTTGGACAATTTCCGCCGCTCGTCGACGACTCCTGACAACACGTTGGCCGCACTCGATTACTTCACGGCCTTCTACGCGGCCACGTTGGTCTTCCTGTGCTTCGCCGTGCTGTGGGCGATCCGCCGGGTGGCCGGACCTGCCCTGGTGGGCTGGCGGTTCCTGCCGGTGGCCGCCGCTGTCGCGGGCTATCTGTACTTCGGCGACGCGACGGCGATGTTCCTGCGCGGCTTCCCCAGTGAGTTTGTCGGTCTGGGGCTTCTCTCGCTGTTCGTCGCGGTCACGGTCAGGCCGCTGCGGCATTTCCGCGAACAGCTGACGGTCATAGCGGCGCTGTTGGTCGCGCTGTCATTCACCTACTATCTGTTCCTTCCGCTCGCCGGTGTGATGACCCTGGTGTGGCTCGTGGCCTACCGGGGGCGCGTACGGTCGGCACCTGTGTGGGCGGGGAGCACCGCCGTGGTCACTGCAGCGCTCGCCGTCGTGCCGGTGCTGGTGAACTTGAGCCAGGGCAAGGCGGAGGAGTTGAACGCGGTGGGCGGCATCAGCCCGGTCAACAGGCACCTGCTGTTCCTACTGCTGATCGTGGTGTCCGTCGGATTCCTGAACCGCAGGATCTGGCGCTCCCCGGCGCGGCGGATGACAGCGGTGTGGCTGTCGTTGGCCGCCGGGGTCGCGTTCCTGATGTTCGCCTACCAGACGCTCGTCCTGCACGAGACGACCTACTACTACGAGAAGATCCTCCACCAGCTTGTCGTCGTGGCGCTGGTGGCGCTGGGCAGCAGTCCGCTGCTGACCCCGGCGTGGGGGCCGCACAGTCGACTCGCCCCGAGCGCGCCGGTGACAGGGCCGTGGGCCGCCGTCGCCCTTGTGCCCTGCCTGCTGGCCGCGCTGGCGCTCACCGCCGGTCCCGACCGGGAGGTGTGGCGCAAGCCGCCGGGCGACATGAGCTGGGGCCGCGCCTACCTGACGGGGAAGATGACGCACACCGGGCCGGCCGAGGCCGTCCTCGCCGTGATGGAGACGAAGCCCGCTCCGCGGGGGCGGAGCAACGTCCTCCAGGTGACGGGGGACTGGCAGCGCAACTACTTCGGCAACCAGTGGACCGGCGCGCTGTCCCGGAACTACGGAAACTCCTGGACCGCCTGGCCCACCCAGGGCGCGCAGGACACCCCCGACCAACTGCGGGCCCGGATCCAGGCACTGGGGAAGAAGCCGCTGCGGTACTTCACCGACGACCTGGAGACGGTGCGCACGCTTCAGGAGATCCGCCGCGATCATCCCCAGGCTACGGATATCGACGTGATGTACAGCCCTGCGGGCGGCTGCGGTTACCACTTCGCCCTGGTGCCGCGCCCCGCAGTGGGCAAACCGCTCCCGCCGGTACCGGTGGCGACCGCCGAGGAGAAGTGCGGATGAAGAACGGCCCCGTCAGCATCGTGGTGATCGTCTACAACGACGCGGCCAATCTCCCGGAGGCGGTGGCGTCCGCACTGGACCAGGGCCGCGATATCCATGAGGTGCTCATCGTCGACGACGCGTCCACCGACGCGACCGCCGGGGTCGCGGCCGGACTGGCGAACGAGCACCCCCGTGTCAGGCACCTGCGCCGCGCGGAGAACAGCGGCGGCTGCGGCACTCCCCGCAACGACGGCCTGGCCGCGGCGGTCGGCCGCTGGGTGCTGTTCCTGGACAGCGACGACGTCCTGCCCCCGGGCGCCGTGGCGGCGCTGAGTTCCGCCGCGGCCCGGCACAACGCCGACGTGACGGCGGGCCTGTGCGTGCGCCGGGAGCTGCCGAAGGTCAGGGACGTCCCCTGGCAGCCGCAGTTGTTCGAGCGGGCGGGGGTGTTCAACGGGCTGACGCGCCGTCCGGAGACCCTGTGGGACACGCTTTCGGTCAACAAGCTCTACCGTCGCGACTTCCTGCTCGCCCACGGGATCCGCTTCCCCGACGGCAGGGCGCACTACGAGGACTTCGTGTTCACCGCCCGGGTGTACGCGGCGGATCCGCGCTTCGCGGTCATCCCCGACACCGTGTACATCTGGCATGTGCGGCGCGAGGAGGCGGCCTCCATCTCGCTGCGCCGGGACAACGCGCAGAACTGGCGGGACCGGGTGGACGCGCACCGGCAGGTGGTCGAGATCCTCGCCGGGAGCGGTGACCGGGTGCTCGCGGCCGCGGCCGAGCACAAGTTCGTCGGCCACGACCTCCGGCTCTACCTCCGCGACCTGAGCAAGCGTCCGGTGGACTACCAGCAGCAGTGGTGGGCGTCGGCCCGCGCGCACCTGCTGACGTTCGACGATCTGGCCGGGCTCACCGCGCCGGTCCGGTGGGCCGCTGATGTGATCCTGCGGTACGCGGTGCCCGTGGACATCGCGCGGCTCGCGGAGCTGACAGCCGAGCCCTCCCGTCTGGTGCCGCCCTACGCGTCGGACGACCAGGGGCCTGTGTGGTCCACCGAAACCAAAATCGATCCCGTACGGCTTGACGCCGTGGCCGGACTGCCCGTCGGGGAGTTGCCGCTCATGGTGGAGGCGACTGTTCGGGCCGGGCGGCACACTGTCCTCGACCTGACGTGGACCGATCTGTACGGACGACTCGCGGAAGCGGGGCCGCGGTCGGCGGTGGTCGAACTGCGGGACCGCTACAGCTCTGACATACACAACGTCGACGCCGTGCCGGTGCACGCGGCCGGCGACGGCACGTGGACGGCGAGTGTGCCGCTGACCGAGCTGTACATCAAGACGGGGGAGCCGTACACGGTGTGGGACCTGTGGGTGCGCACCGACGTCGCCGCGGGCAAGGAGTCGAACACCGTCAAACTCCGCGCCACCGGCGTCGGGCTCGGCCGCCGGGCCTGGCCCACCACCCGCAACGGCATGGTGTTCGAACAGTTCTACTCGACCGCGAGCCGTTCGTTGGCGCTGCGGGTGGCTGGCGGCGTTGCCGGGGCCAGGGAAGTCCTGGGCGCCCGGCTGCGGCGGCTCAAGAAGGCCTGAGCCCTGCTGACCAGCACCGGGTGCGGAGGCCGCAGCCTCCGCACCCGTACGGTCAGCGGTCCACCAGCCTGAACAGGCGTTCCCACCGGGCGAGGACCGCGGCGCCGGAGAATCTCCGTACGTTCTCCTTGGCTTTCGCGCCCATCGTGGCGCGCAGTGCCGCGTCGTCGAGCAGCTCGCCGAGGCGGTCCGCGAACCGGTCAGTGTTGCCGGTCGTGACGAGGATGCCGTCCTCGCCGTCGGTGAGGACCTCCCGGACGCCGGGCGCGCAGTCGAAGGCGACACAGGGCAGTCCGCAGGCCATCGCCTCCATCAGCGACAGTGGGAAGCCCTCAGCCCGGGACGCGGCGGCGAACACCGAACCCTGGGTCAGTGCGCCGGTGATGTCGTCGGTCTGCCCGGCGAAGTCGACCGACGCGGCGATGCCGAGGCGTTCGGCCTGCTTGTGCAGCAGGAGTTCCTGGTCGCCGGTGCCGAAGATGCGCAGCGTCCAGTCGGGGTGGTCCGCGATGAGCCGGGCCCACGCGTCGAGGAGGAGGTCGTAGCCCTTTTCGTACGACAGCCTGCCGAGGCTGACCACGACCTTCCCGGAGCCGGCGGACAGGTCGTCCTGCGGCTCGACCGGGGTGGGGTTCGGCATGACGCCGACGTTGGGCATGCCGTCCTGCGCCCACCGGTCGGCGTCCTCGCGGGTGAGCACCAGCATCCGGGTTGCGGGGCCGTAGTAGCGCTTGACCCTGCGGTAGCGGCTGGACGCCTTGGACGCTTCGTACGATTCATGGGACATGCCGATGACGGGCAGCCCGCGGGTGTCGGCGAGCTCCACCCACTCCATGGCCCACACCTGGGCCACGATGATCACGGCGTCCGGCCGCGCCAGCCGGAACACCCGGCTGAGCCGGGCGGCTGCTTCGTGTATGTCGGCGGCCCGGTGCGCCTCGCGGCGCTTCGCGGCGAAGTTGAGCCGGTTGTGCAGGTGCCGGGGGGACCACCTGGGCGTGGGGTGCTCCGCGTACAGGGTCATGGTGCTGTACGGCAGATCGTGGCCGTAGTCGGCGGGGGCCGTCGCCGGGGCGATCCCGATGATCTTCACGGTGTGGCCCTGCCCGGCGAACAGCCCGGCCATGTGGTGCGCCCAGCGGGTCAGCCCGCCCATCTCGTCCACGGCGTTGCAGACGATGAAGATCTCACGGGGTCCAGTCGTGCCGGCAGCGCTGTTCGCGCTGTCTGTGTCCACTCGGGTCACCGTCCGCCTCCAGCCGGGAAGAACTTCTGCACGATGGCCTTGGCCGCGCTGCCGTGGTCGTATTCGCCGTACTCCCGCACGAAGGCCGCCCGGTTGCCGGCGAACCCGGCCACCGACTCCTCGAAGCCGCCGAGCGCCTCGAACAGTGCGTCCTCGGTGTCGACCACCGGGCCGGGGGCGGCGGCCCGCAGGTCGAAGTAGGCCCCGCGCTCCTGCCCGGTGTACTCCTCGTAGTCGTACGTGAAGAAGAACATCGGCCGGTCGAGCAGCGCGTAGTCGAACATCACCGACGAATAGTCGGTGATCAGCCCGTCGGCGAGCAGCAGGAGCGGCGTGATGTCCGGCAGTTTCGACACGTTCCGCACCTGGGCGGCGGCCGAGGGCGGCAGCGCCACGGTGTCGAGGTAGTGCGTCCGGACCAGGAGTGTGAACTTCGGGCCCAGTTCGCGGACGAAGCGGTCCAGGCTGAACGGCATCTCGAAGTCCCGCACCGCGGCACCCGTCTGCCGGAACGTCGGCGCGTAGAGGAGCACCCGGTGATCGTCCGGGATGTCCAGGCTCCTGCGCAGCGCCGCGACCCCGGCCATGGCGTCGGAACCCCGCTCGACGAGCGCGTCGTTGCGCGGATAGCCCACGCGGAGTAGGCCCGCCTTCAGGTCAAAAGCCTGGACGAGCGTACGGACGTCATGCTCGGAACGGACCACAAAATGGTCGAACCGGTCGAGCATCGCGCGCACCGCGGAGCGCTCAGCGGCGCTCTTGCGCTTCTCAGACGGGATGTCTTCGCCCATGCGCTTGAGCGCGGAACCGTGCCACGTCTGGATGTACGTGGTCTCCGGGCGCTTGAGCGCACCGCGTGGGAAGCCCTGGTTGTCGATCCAGAACTCGGCCTGGGCCAGCGCCCGGTAGTAGTCCCACGAGCCGCGCTTGACCAGCTTGGCGTCCTGCGGGAACCCGGCGGTGCCGGCGGCGTACGACCAGACCGCCTCGAACTTCACGCCCGAGCGGCGCATCTCCTCGTAGATGTACTTCGGGTTGTCGCTGTACTGCCGGCCGAGGTGGCTCTCGAAGACGACCAGGCCCTTGCGGACGGGCAGCCGCAGGAAGAGGTCCTTGTACGCCTTGGCCTTGGTCTGCTGGCTGGCCAGCTTCTTCTGGAGTTTGCGGGCGGCCTTGGCCCGGTTCAGCGCGAGGCCGCCGACGGGGGAGCCGGCGAGCTTCCCGAGCAGTTCCCGCGACCGACGGGCCGCTGCCGACTCCTGGTCGAGCAGGAAGACCAGATGTCCGTACACATCGGTCTGCGCCACCAGGTGATCGGCCGTCAGCCGGGTGGACCAGGGCCGCACCGGCACCGAGAGCGGGGCCTCGGCTGTGTCGGTGACGGTCAGCCGGGTCGTGTTGACCACGCCGTCCACCGACAGGTTCAAGAACGCGTCCCACATGACGTCCAGAACACCCAGCGGGCGGACCTTGCCGGTGACGTCGGCTTTGGTGCCCCACCGAATCTGGTCGCCCTCGTGCACGACCTCGGCCACCGGGAACTTCACGGCGAGGCGGGCCTTCAGCTGCTTGCGGCGCGGCCGGAACTCCAGGGTCGCCGACAGTTTCGCCCCGGGCGGGACCACACCCAGCGGATTGGCCACCGCGCCGGCGAACCGCACCCCGCCGGGCTCGAGCGCGAACTCAGTAAGCCGGTTGCCCAGGCGCAGGGCCTTGAAGCCGGTGGTGTTGTAGCCGAACGCGGTCACGTCCAGGAGTTTCCGGTTCCAGTCGCTGTTGAGGTACTCCCCGGTCCAGTAGACCCGGTCGCCTTCCTGGAACAGCGGCGCGGTCGCGGTGTTCTTGTTCATCAGCGAGTCGACGGCCGGCATCAGCCGGTCCCAGTCGCGCTGCCGCACGAGCAGCGAGCAGACCCCGTGCATGGGGTAGGCGAGGTCGTACGCCGCGGGGTCGAGCGCGGTCAGGTACGGGATCACGGCGTCGGCGAACTGCTCCCGGAACTCCGGTGAGCGGTGCGGCAGGTCCCGCAGGTGCAGCACCAGGTCGTGCTTGAGGAACTTGGCGTCCTTGTGGACCTTCAGGTCCTCCGCGCCGTACCGCACGATCATGTCGTCGATCCGGCGGTGGATCTCCACCCGGTCGAGCAGGTTCTTGATCTCGTGCCGCCGGTTGGTGACCGACTTGTTCTCGACCTCCTCCTGGACCCGCCAGTAGTAGACCGTGTTCGGGATGATCACGATCTTCTTCGCGGCCAGCAGCGCCTCGGCCACGAACTGCAAGTCCTCGTAGAGGATGCCTTCCGGGTACCGCAGCGCGTTCTCCAAGAGGAACTCCCGGAGGTAGAGCTTGTTGGTCGACAAGGTCTCGTACGCGAAGAAGTCCGGCAGTTCCTGCACGGAGTCGAGCACCCGGGTCTGCGTGTAGAGCCACGGGTACCACGGCGTCTGACGGTTCTTCTTGTCCAGGTGCACCCGGACGCACAGGCCCGAGGTGACGTCCGCGTCGTGCTCCTCGGCCGCGTCGAGCAGGCTCAGGCAGGCGTGCGGGTCCAGGACGTCGTCGCTGTCCAGGAAGAGCACGTAGCGGCCCCGTGCCTCGGGCATCCCGGCGTTGCGGGGGCCGCCGCCGCTGCCCGTGTTGGCCGGCAGCCGGATGGCCCGCACCCGGTCGGGGTGCCGCGCGACCAGCTGCTGCGCCACGCTGTAGGTGTCGTCGGTGCTGGCGTCGTCGACGATCAGAACTTCGGTGCGGGCAAGGGTTTGATCAAGGACGGACTGCACCGCAACGGGCAGCCGTTCGGCGTCGTTGTAAACAACGACGACCACGCTGACGTCCGGTGTCGGAGTCAGGGGCATGCGACTACCTCCCAGGGCAGGCACCCGGCCGGGCCCGGAGGCTGGCTGTCGGCCGTGACGGCTGTGACGGGGGGTGCGGAGTTGCTCTACCTCCACCGGGTCCCCCGGCGGGGCTCACATCGAGGCGATCGTAACGCACAGCGATGGACGTCCACTTTTCCCCAAGGTGCCGACCGGTTCCGCAAGGTGGTTGCGCCGTATGGCCGGTTACCACCCATGGGCTAGCCTGCTCGGTGCTCCGCTGCACATACCGCGCGTTCCCACTCGAAGGTGGCAACGGCGGTTCGAGGGAGGGATCTCACCTGTCCACGGCCCTGGTCATCGCTCCGCCCGGCGGTGCCGCCACGCCTCTTCCGCAGCCGCTCGCGGGCGACCTCGCAGCCTTGCGGCTGGATGTGGTGTCAGTCACCGCGGCAGCGGGTCTGCGGGCCGCGCTGCAGTCCGTCTCCGTCGACCGTACCGCTGTCGTCGACGCCCGTTTCATCGGGCATCAGCACGCTCTGCGACTGGCGGTGTGCGACACCCGTTTCAACGCGCTGCACCTTCCCGGCGTCCTTGTTGTGGACGGGGAGGCCAGAACCGTACTCGCCGGGCTGCTCTCCGCCCCGGAGACCGCCGCGGATGCCGAAGTCCTGCCGGACGCCCTGGCCGTACGTCTCGCGCTGGCCGGTGTCCCGGTGCGCGAGGTGGATCCCGGTGACCTGGTCGCCGTGGTGCCGCTCGACGCCGGGGACCGCGCGGCGGCTGACACGGCCGTGCACGCGGTGGACGGTGAGCGGGTCCGGCTGTCCATGGCGGTGAAGGCCCGCGACGGCTTCTTCACCACGTATGCCGTCAGCACGTGGTCCCCCTATATCGCCAGATTCTGCGCGCGGCTGGGTTTCACCCCGGACCAGGTCACCGTCGCTTCGCTGGTGGTGGCGCTCGGCGCAGCCGCGGGCGCGGCGACGGGCACCCGCTCGGGCTATGTGGTCGCGGCGCTCGCGCTGTACTTCTCCTTCGTCCTGGACTGCACCGACGGCCAGTTGGCCCGCTACACGGTCAACTACTCGCGGATCGGCTCCTGGCTGGACGCGACCTTCGACCGGGTGAAGGAGTACGCCGTCTACGCCGGCCTCGCGCTCGGCGCGGCCCGGCACGGCGACGACGTATGGGTGCTGGCGCTGTTGTCGATGGCGTTGATGACCACCCGTCACATCGTGGACTTCGCATTCAACGAGACACGTGGCGGCGCGGCATCGGCCGACGAGCTCGACGAGGGCGCCGGGGCGAAGCTGTCCGGGAAACTGAACAGCGTCGGGTGGACGGTCTGGGCCCGCCGCATGGTCATCCTGCCGATCGGCGAGCGCTGGGCGCTGATCTCGGTCCTGACCGCGACCACCAACCCGCGGGTGGTGTTCATCGTGCTGCTCGCGGGCTGCTCGTTCGCGGTGTTGTACACCCTCAGTGGACGGCTTCTGCGGACGTACAAACGTACGACGACTTATGGGAAGAAGGTCGCGGACGCACTCTTCGACCTGACCGACAGCGGCCCCCTGGCCACCCAGGTCTTCCGCTTCCCCATGGGTGTCCCCGCCCCGGCCGCGGCGCTCGGCGGTTCCCTGGTCCTGGTCGTCGGCCTGCTGGCCGGCGGCGCCGGGGCGGCGTGGTCGGGCGCGCTCCTGGTGGCCTACCTGATCGGCGCCGGGCTCGCGGTGCGCAGGCCGCTGGACCGCAGACTCGACTGGCTGGTCCCGCCGGTCTTCCGGGCTGCGGAGTACGCCGCGGTCACCATCCTGGCCGCGAAGATCATCCCGGATGCGGTGGGCGTCGCGTACGCCCTGGTGGCGGCGGTGGCCTACCACCACTACGACAGCGTCTACCGGCTGCGCGGCGGACACCCCGCCCCGCCGCGCTGGCTGACCTGGGCGATCGGCGGCCACGAAGGGCGCGTCCTGCTCGTCGTCCTGCTCGCCGCTTTCGGCGCGGACGTCTTCCGCCCGGCGCTCATCGTGCTGGCCGTGCTGATCACCGTGGTTGTCCTGGCCGAGTCGGTCGCCTTCTGGGTGCGGGGTGCGACCCCGGACATCGATGATGAGCCGCGTAGCGTAACGGCCGTCCCCCCCGATCAGCACAACTCCGGGCGTACGGCCCGATCCGACGCACAGCAGCACCAGATGCAAGAAACAGGAGAAACCCCATGATCGGCCTCATCCTCGCCGCCGGTGCCGGACGTCGACTGCGTCCGTGGACCGACAACCTGCCCAAGGCCCTGGTGCCCGTCGGCGAACCCGGGAACCCGGACAGCGAACGGTCGATCCTCGAAGTCACCCTGTCCCACTACGCCGCGATGGGCCTCACCGACGCCGCCGTGATCATCGGCTACCGGGGCGGGGCGATCCGCGAGCGGCAGAGCGCGTTCGAGAAGAAGTACGGCGTGAAGATCCACCTCGTCGACAACGACAAGGCCGAGGAGTGGAACAACGCCTACTCCCTGTGGTGCGCCCGGGACTACCTCGCCGAAGGCGTGCTCCTGGCCAACGGCGACACCCTGCACCCGCTCTCCGTACAGGAGACGATGCTTGCCGCCCGCACCGCGGACAAGGACATCATCCTCGCCCTGGACAACGCGAAGCCGCTGGCCGACGAGGAAATGAAGGTCACCCTCGGCGCCGACGGCGGGGTCAAGCGCATCACCAAGCTGATGGACCCGGCCACCGCGGTCGGCGAGTACATCGGTGTGACGGTGATCGAAGGCCGCGCGGCCCCGCAGCTGATCGACGCGCTGGAGTTCACCTTCAACCGCGACCCGCAGCTCTACTACGAGGACGGCTACCAGGAGCTCGTCGACCGTGACTTCCGCGTCGACGTGCAGCCGCTCAGCGCCGACGGCACCCTCGTGGACTGGACCGAGATCGACACCACCGAGGACCTCATGAAGGCCAAGGTGATCGCATGCCGGTACTGACCCGTCTGGTACCCACACCGCTGACCGTCGACATCCGGGCCGGCGCGGTGAACGACCTGGTCGGCATCCTCGCCGACCGGCGCATCACCGCCTCGGGGCGGCTGGCGATGGTGATCAGCGGCGGTTCGGGCGCCCGGCTGCGGGAGAAGCTGGAACCCCAGCTGCCCAACGCCGACTGGTACCCGGTCGTGGGCGGCAGCCTGTCCGCCGCCGTCGACCTGTCCGACCGCATGCGCGCGGGCAACTACGACGCGGCCGTCGGCATCGGCGGCGGCCGGGTCCTGGACGCCACCAAGTACGCCGCGGCCCGGGTCGGGCTGCCGATGGTCGCGGTGGCCACCAACCTCGCGCACGACGGCATCTGCTCGCCGGTCAGCACACTGGACAACGACAAAGGACGAGGGTCGTACGGAGTACCCAGCCCGATCGCGATGGTCATCGACCTCGACCTGATCCGCCAGGCGCCGCAGCGGTTCGTCCGCTCCGGCATCGGTGAGGCCCTGTCGAACCTGTGTGCGGTGGCCGACTGGGAACTGTCCAACCGGGAGACCGGCGAACAGTTCGACGGCCTGGCCGCGGCGTTCGCGCGCAACGCGGCCGAGGCGCTGCTCTACCGCCCGGACGGGCTGGAGTCGGACGCCTTTGTCACGACACTGGCCGAAGGGCTGGTGCTGTCCGGCATCTCCATGTCGGTGGCCGGGACCTCCCGCCCGGCCTCGGGCGCCTGCCACGAGATCTCGCACGCCATGGACCTGCTCTTCCCCGAGCGGGACGGCCAGCACGGCGAACAGGTCGGCCTGGGCGCGGCCTTCGCCACCCACCTGCGCGGCGACGCCGACTTCACCCGCACCCTGGTGTCCTGTCTGGACCGGCACAAACTGCCGGTCCTGCCCGAACAGCTGGGGTTCAGCCTGGACGAGTTCGTCCGGGTCCTGCGGTACGCGCCGGAGACCCGGCCGGGCCGCTACACCATCCTGGAGCACCTCGACCTGTCCGAGGCAGCCCTCTACGACGCAGTGAAGGATTATGTCGACTCCTACGGTGGCTGACCCGGTGAACCGGGCGGGGAAGAAGCCCACAGTGGCCGAACTGCGCGCGGTCGTGCACCCTCCGGGGATGCTCGAACGGCGCAGCGGCGAGCACTGGGCCGGGCGGCTGTACATGCGGAAGATCTCGGTGCACTGGACCCGGCACCTGGTGGGCACCCGCGTCTCGCCCAACCAGCTGACCTATCTGATGATCGTGGCCGGTATCGCGGCCGGCGGCAGCCTGGTCGTCCCTGGCATCGCCGGGCCGGTCCTGGCCGCCGTCCTGATCCAGCTCTACCTGCTCCTGGACTGCGTCGACGGCGAAGTCGCCCGCTGGCGCAAGCAGACCTCGGTCACCGGCGTCTACCTCGACCGGGTGGGCCACTACCTGTCCGAGGCCGCACTGCTGGTCGGCGCGGGCCTGCACGCCTCGAACGTGACCGAGGACGGCTTCGGTTTGTGGGCGTTCCTGGGCGCGGTCGCCGCGCTCGGCGCGATCCTGATCAAGTCGGAGACCGACCTGGTCGACGGAGCGCGGGCGCGCAGCGGCCTGCCGGCCGTCCAGGACGAGGCCTCCGTACCGCGGTCCAGTGGTGTGGCTTCGCTGCGCAAGCTGGCCGCGGGCCTGAAGTTCCACCGCCTGGTCGGCGGGGTCGAGGCTTCGCTGCTGCTGCTGCTCGCGGGCATCCTCGACCTGACGGCCGACGGCGGCGGACTGCTCTACAGCCGGATCGCGGTGGGCGCGCTCGCCGCCATCGCCCTGCTGCAGACCGTGCTGCACCTGATCAGCATCCTGGCTTCGAGCAGGCTGAAATGAGCGGCGGTGAAATGAGCGGCGGTGACATGAGCGGCAGTGACCTGGCCACTGAACCCGTACCGGGCGATCCGACCCTGGGTGCGGTCATCCTCACCATGGGTGACCGGCCGGTCGCGCTGAACCGCCTCCTGGACTCGGTGGCCGACCAGCGCGGCGCGGCGATCGAGGTGGTGGTGGTCGCCAACGGCGGCCCGCTGCCCGAGCTGCCCGCGGGTGTGCGCGGGATCCGCCTCGACGAGAACGTCGGCATCCCGGCAGGGCGCAACGTCGGCGCGGACGCCCTGGCGGCCGACATCGTGCTGTTCCTCGACGACGACGGGCTGCTGGCCGGCACGGACGTGGCCGAGAAACTGCGCGAGGCGTTCCGCAAAGACCAGAAACTCGGCATCGTCAGCTTCCGGATCGTCGACCCGGAGACCGGCGAGACGCAGCGTCGGCACGTGCCGCGGCTGCGGGCCGGCGACCCGATGCGCTCAGGGCCGGTGACGACCTTCCTCGGCGGGGCCTGCGCGGTCCGCGCCGACGTGCTGAAGCAGGTCGGCGGGCTGCCCGACGACTTCTTCTACGCGCACGAGGAGACCGACCTGGCCTGGCGGGCGCTCGACGCCGGCTGGTCGGTGGCCTATCAGGCCGACGTCGTCCTCGAACATCCGGCGACCAGCCCGGCGCGGCACGCGGTCTACCATCGGATGAACGCCCGCAACCGGGTGTGGCTGGCCCGGCGCAACCTGCCGTGGCCACTGGTTCCGGCTTATCTCGGCACCTGGATCGTCATCACCGCCGCACGGCGTCCCTCCAAGGAGGCGCTCAAGGCGTGGGCGGCCGGTTTCCGGGAGGGGTGGAACGATTCCCCGGGTGTACGGCGTCCCATGTCGTGGAAGACGGTGTGGCGGATGACCAAACTGGGCCGCCCACCAGTGGTGTGACACCTGCCGGGCGCGTGTCCTGCCGGACGCTGCCCGGCCGGGCCCCGGGCCCGGGGTGGAAGATCCGCCCACAGTTCGTCCGGTGCTCGCGCACCAGTTCAGATCAGTACGTACCAACAACGAAAGTGTCGATGTGGCTGATAGCACGCAGGCCGTCACTCTGACCGCTGGGGGGAGTGTGGCTACAGACCGTCCGAGCGAGACCCCGGCTCAGCTGGCGGCTCGGTTCAAGCTGTCCGTCAGCGGGGCCCGGCCGACACTCGGCGGCTACATCAAGGAACTGTGGCAGCGGCGCCACTTCATCGTGGCCTTCGCCAACGCGAAGACCCGGGCCACTTACAGTGACGCCCGGCTCGGCCAGCTGTGGCAGGTCCTGACCCCACTGCTCAACGCGGCGATCTACTTCATCGTCTTCGGCGTGATGCTGGGCCAGCAGAAGGGGTCGGACAACTACATCGCCTTCCTGGTGACCGGGATCTTCATCTTCTCGTTCACGCAGAGCGCTGTGCTGGCCGGCTCCCGGTCCATCAACGGGCAGCTGAACCTGATCCGGGCCCTGCACTTCCCCCGGGCGAGTCTGCCGATCTCCTTCACCATCGTGCAGCTGCAGGAACTGCTGTTCTCGATGGTGATCCTGTTCGCGATCGTGCTGGCCACGGGTGAACCGCTGGGGGTGAAGTGGCTGCTGGTGATCCCGGCGCTGCTGCTGCAGTTCATCTTCAACGTCGGGCTGAGCCTGGCCGTGGCGCGGATCGGCGCCACCCTCACGGACATCAACCAGTTGCTGCCGTTCGTCCTGCGCGCGTGGCTGTACCTCAGCGGTGTCTTCTACGCCGTGGGTGATGTCAAGAGCAAGGTGCCGGACTGGGCCGGGTACGTCCTGGACTACAACCCGGCGGCGGTGTTCATCGAGATCATCCGCAAGTCGCTGATCGAGTCCCACGGCGCCACGCCCCACCACTTGTGGGAAGCGGCGATCATCTGGTCGCTTCTGGTCGGCATCGGCGGGTTTGTGTACTTCTGGCAGGCGGAGGAGCGTTATGGCCGTGGCTGAGAAATTCGAGTCCCCCCAGGTCGACCAGACCGCCCCGAGCGGGCCCGGCAGTCGCACGGCGACCGCCGAGCCGATCCCCACCGTGGTTGTGGACGACGTCCACCTGACCTACCGGGTGCACGGCGCGTCCTCCGGAAAGGGCAGCGCCACTTCGGCGCTGTCCCGACTGGCGACCAAGAAAAAGGCCGTCGGCGTCACCGAGGTACACGCCGTCAAGGGCGTCTCCTTCAACGCCTACCGCGGCGAGGCCGTCGGCCTCATCGGCCGCAACGGCTCGGGCAAGTCCACCCTGCTCCAGGTGATCGCCGGTCTGCTCCCGGCCACCAAGGGCAAGGTCTACACCGACGGTCAGCCGTCGCTGCTCGGCGTCAACGCCGCGATGATGAACGACCTCACCGGTGAGCGGAACATCATCCTGGGCTGCCTGGCCATGGGCATGACGCAGGCTGAGGCCGACGCGTCGTACGACCAGATCGCGACCTTCTCCGGGCTGAACGACTACAACGGCAAGGACTTCACCAAACTGCCGATGCGGACGTACTCCTCGGGCATGGCCGCCCGTCTGCGGTTCTCCATCGCGGCGGCGCGCTCGCACGATGTGTTGATGATCGACGAGGCCCTGGCCACCGGCGACCGGCAGTTCCAGATCAAGAGCGAGCAGCGGATCCGCGAGCTGCGCAAGGAAGCCGGCACGATCTTCCTGGTCAGCCACAGCATGAACTCCGTCAGGGACACCTGCGACCGGGTCATCTGGCTGCAGGAAGGCAAGATCATTGCCGATGGCCCGACCGAAGAGATCATCAAGGAGTACGAGAAGGGCTGAGCGCTACGCTCCGCTCCCGGGCGGCCGGACCCCACCTGTGGGGTCCGGCCGCTCACTCGTTGGCGGCGCCTGACCCCGTCCGGCTCAAGGTGCCGGGAGGCACCGGGAGGCGCTTGGCAGTACCCGGCAGCACCTGGCAGCACCTGGAAGTACCTAAGAAGTACACCGGAAGTTCCCCGGAGCACCCTTGTGCGCTTCGTGGAACCACGTTCCTGCGGATACGGTCTTCACAGGGAAGTTTGTGTACTTGGTTTGTGTACTTGGTTTGTGTACTTGGTTTGCGTACTTGCAAGGCCGTGCCGGAGGTAACCGCGTGATCGTCCATGCCGCAGGTCCCGTTTCGGACGCCGGGGTCACCCTGGCTTCCGACAGTGGAGACAACCTCGACTTCGAGGTGCTCAAGGGGATCAACGGCCTGGCCGACGACACCACCTGGGCGCACAGCACCGTGGAGTTCCTGAGCGAGAAGGGCCTGCTCGGGATCCTCGGCCTGCTGTGCCTCGCCGCCTGGTGGCGGGCCCGCAGCCGGCCCGACTCCACCCGGGCGATGGCGCTCGTGCTCTGGGCGCCGTTCGCCGCGCTGATCGCCGAGCTCGCCAACGCCCTGTTCTTCCGGGACCTGATCGACCGGCCCCGGCCCTTCCTGTCCCATGAGGGCCTGACCGTCCTGGTGACCGGCAAGGACGACCCCTCGTTCGTGTCGGACCACGGCCTGCTGACCATGGCGCTGGCCCTCACCCTGTTCCTGGTCGACCGGAAGATCGGCGTCCTCGCGCTGATCATCACTCTCCTGGAGGGTCTGACCCGGCTGTACGTGGGTGTCCACTACCCCACCGACGTCCTGGGCGGCTGGGCGCTGGGCGCGTTCGTCGTGCTCGCCCTGCTCCCGCTGGCGATGCTGGTCCTGGTGCCGCTCGTCGGGCTGCTCGAACGCACTCCGCTGCGCCCGCTGGTGACCGCGAAGCCGCGGGGAGCGGGGTTGCTCGCGGGACTGTCGCAGGTCCCGGCGGCCGAAGAGCCCGCACCCGCACCCTCGTCCGCGCCTGGTCCGGCACCGGTGCCCGGTCCCGCGCCGGGGCAGCAGTACAACCACGGCCCGGTCGGCCACCCCGCCGTCTACACCCCGGCGGCCGGCACCGAGCAGGAGACCTACCGCCCGTTCACCGGGCCGAACGCCGATCCGGTGGACTACCCCAGGACGCGCCGCGACCAGCGTTCAGACAACGAGCAGTACTGACCCGTCACGCTGATCCGGCGCACTGCCTCGATCCGGCGCACTGCCTCACCGGGCTGGTATCGCCTGCGGAAAGGCGAACAGCCCGTCCGGGTCGACCGAGTTCCTGACCCGGACGAGGCGGTCCAGGTTCGGTCCGTAGTAGGCCTTGGCGAAGTCAGCCAGGTCCGGGTCGATGTAGTTCACATACGCCCGGCCGCTCGCGTACGGCTGCATCGCTTTGCGCAGGTCGCGCAGCCAGGCCAGCTGTCGGTCCACGACGGACGCGGTGTTGTCCGGCACCCACTGCGCGATGTACTGCGCGAGGAACCGCGCCCCGCGGTGCGGGAAGGCCGATTCGTCGACCTTGGGGCGGCCGATCGCGCCGCCCATCGCGTCGAACGCGATGCTCCGGGTGCCCTGGCCCTTCTCCAGCATCCGTACGGCCGTAGCTATGCCGTCCGCGGACAGTGGCTTGTCGAAGAAGTCCGACTTCGCGGCGTAGGCCTCGCGGGCGAACCCGCCGTCGGGGGTCTGTCCGGGCAGGCTGCCCCCGAGGTGGCAGAAACCGGCGTCCTTCCCGGAGCAGCCGGCCATGTAGAGCATCGCGTCGGTGAAGGACTTCGCCGGTACGGAGACTCTCGACGGCTGCCCGCCGACCCGCCGCACCAGGTCGTCCACGTGGTTCTGGAGTTCGGCCTGCGGTCCGAGGTAGAGACCTCCGGCGGAGATCGAGTACGTGGGTCCCCCACCGGCGAGGTGCAGGTTCGACCAGAGCTGGTCAGGGGCGTCCGGGGCCCACTGCTGCCATGCCGCGACCACGTCCGCCGCTTTGGACCACGGCCAGGAGGCGTAGAACACCGCCACGTCGGGGGCCGGGTGGGTACGCAGTCGTAGCGAAGTGACGATGCCGAAGTTGCCGCCGCCCCCGCCGCGCAGTGCCCAGAGCAGTTTGCTGTTGTTGTTGTCGGGGGTGCAGTCGCGGATCGTGCCGTCCGCTGTCACTATCTGCGCGCCGACCAGGTTGTCGCTGGTCAGGCCGTACGCCCGTCCGGTGACCCCGACGCCGCCGCCCAGGGTGAGCCCGGCGACGCCGACGGTGGGGCAGGAGCCGGCGGGCACGGTCAGGCCCTTGGCGGCGAGGGCCGTGTAGAGGTCGATCAGCCGGGCCCCGCCGCCGACCTGTGCGACGCCCTGGTCGAGGGTGACCGTGGCCAGTTTTGACACGTCCACCACCAGTCCGGGGGTCGTGGAGTACGCCGCGTAGCTGTGCCCGCCCGAGCGCGCGACGACCGGCATCCCGAAGCGGCGGACGAACTTCAGGCAGGTCCGGATGTCCTCGGGGGAACGTACGTACGCGATTCCGGCGGGCCGGGAGAGGTCGTCGAAGCGCCGGTTGAAAAGGAGCCGGACTGCGTCGTACGTGGTGTCCTGCGGGCGGATCAGCTGCCCGCCCAGGTCGCGGGCGAGCGCGGTCCAGTCGGCCGCGACGGTGGCACCGGGGGACGGCGGCGGGTTGCTGAGCGTGGGGTTGCCCGGAATGGTGGCAGACGGTCCGGGCAGTGCGGGCGTGGGCCCGCCGGACGCGGTGGAGCCGCCTGACCCTTCGGAGCAGGCCCCGGTGAGGGCCGCCGCCGACGTGGCGGCGGCGCAGCGGAGAAGAGTACGGCGGTCGATGCTCACCCAGGCCTCCCGGACGCACGAGGGTGTCCACCGTGGCACAGTCCGCCGTCTGCCGCCGGATCGTGGCGAGCCTGCCCGAACCCAGTCGTTCGAACGAACGTACGGGGAAATCCGGTTGTTCAAGATTCTTTTCGTATTCCCGCCCGGCAGTCGTCCCCCCACTGCCAGGATCGTCACGCTCGGAGATCAATAAACCTCGAAGCGTCACTGCGATCCGTGGCTTTTCAGCCATGCTCCGCGGCGTACCAGCCTCGTTCCGTCCATGAGGGGTCTGTCCGTTGAACTTCCCGTCCCGCAACGCCCGTGGCGCTGCCATCCTCTGTGCCGCTTCGGCTGCTGCCTTCGCCTTCGCCTTCGCCGGTCCGGCGGCGGCCACCGGCCCGGTGCCCGGCGCCTCCAGTGCCCCGCTGCCGACCTCCGACCAGATCACGAACACCGTCCGGCAGGTCGTCGGGCTCCAGCTCCTGGAGGCCACCTGTGGCGAGCCGGGGGCACTCAAGGTCGCGGTCCTCGACGCGCTGAACACCATCCACCTCCCGGTGGAGATGAAGGGCCTGCAGAAGATCGACCTCGGCTCGCTCGGCGCCATCAACATCGGTGCGCAGCACCCGGGTAAGGCCGTCGCCGTCGAAGTGCACCTCACCCCGGTCAAGGGCAAGGCGGTCGACCTGACCATCGGTGCGAAGGACTGCCCGGTGAAACCGGTCGTCGCGACGTCGGCCCCGCCGGTCAAGGTCAGTTCAACCCCTGCCCCGAGCGTCAAGGACTCCACCACGCCCGCGGCGGCCAAGCAGTCGGCGGTGCGGTCGGCCGGTCCCGGGCTCGCGCACACGGGGGCCGACGGCGGCTCGGCCCTGCCGTACCTCGCCGGCGGCGCCCTACTCCTCGGCGGCGGTGCCGCAGCGACCGTTGTGGCCACCCGACGACGGAAAGTCGCAGTTCAGGCGTAGTGCACACCAGCTCAGTGGGCAGAAACACCGCGCGTCCGCCCCATGAAAATGATCACTGCCGGGGCGGGCTGCGCGGTCACTGTCCGTGCCGGTAGCGTCTGCGCAGTGACAAGTTCTGAAGCGGGGGAAGGGCCGGACTCCAGCGGGTCGTCCGAGGCGGTGTCGGCCGAGGCGGGGGCCGGAACAGCGGCTCGGTCGGGGTCCGAGGCCGGGCGGCTAGGCGAGCGGCTGAGCCTGCGTGAGCAGGTGGTCCGGGCGATCCGGGCCGCCCTGGTCGCGGGCGACATGCGCCCTGGCACGGTCTACTCCGCGCCCGCGCTGGCCATGCGCTTCGGTGTCTCCGCGACGCCCGTCCGCGAGGCGCTGCTCGACCTGGCCAAGGACGGCCTGGTGGAGGCGGTCCGCAACAAGGGCTTCCGGGTGCGCAGCCTGTCCCGGCAGGACTTCGACGAGATCTACCGGTTGCGTGAGCTGCTTGAGGTGCCCACGGTCGCCGAACTGGCCCGCGCCGGCTGTGCGGAGCTGCTGCCGCGCCTGCGCGAACTGGCTGACGAGGTCGGGGCTGCGGTCGGCCGCGGCGACGTGCTCGGCTACCTGGACGCCGACCACCTGTTCCACACCACCCTCCTCCGGGAGTCAGGCAACGCCAGACTGGTGCGGATCGTCACCGGACTGTGGGCCCAGGCGCGGTTGTACAGCCTGGGTTCGATGGTGCAGGAGGGCCGGGTCGCCGACGCCGGGCTTGAGCACCACCGGCTCCTCGATCTGCTCGCAGCCCGTGACGCGGAAGCCGCCGGCGCGCTGATGCGCCAGCACCTGGCCTGGTCGCGGGACCTGTCCCCAGCCGGGACTGAAGCCGAAGCTAAAGGCGACGCTGACGCAGGGGCTGGAGGCCCGTACACCTGACGCCGTATCCCGGGGTGGTGTTCACTCGTTTGCCCCACGGGCCATGCCTTGATGCCCCAGGCGCCCCCGGCAAGCCACCCGATAGGGGATTTCCTCAGATGAAGGCACGGACACAGCGCACTCTGTCCACCGTCTGCGCGGCGGCACTAGGCCTCGTGGGTCTGACGGCAGTCAGCGGCTGCGGCGCCGGCGACGACCACGTGACCGACGCGGGCAAGCAGGTCAAGCCGGTCTCAGCCGCGACCGCGGCCGTGCGCGCCACCGCGGCGGTCACCGGCAAGGCGGGCAGTTCGCGGACGAAGACCAGCATGACGATCCAGTCCGAAGACCGCACGGTCACGATGTCCGGCGAGGGCATGTTCGACTACGCGAAGCGGATCGGTTTCCTCAACCTTTCCGCGCCGCCGGGCTCCGGCACCTCCGGCGCGCTGGAGGAGGTCCTGACCCCTGAGGCGCTTTACATGAAGAACGCCTCGCCGCAGGTCCCGAAGGACAAGTGGGTGCGGGTCGGCACCGGCGCCATGGGCGACGGCAATCTCGTCAACGGCGGGGGCACGGACCCGGGCACGTCCTTCGAGATGCTGCGCGGGGCCGGTGACGATGTGGAACTGGTCGGCACCGAGCAACTGCAGGGTGTGCCGGTGAAGCACTACAAGGGCACGCTCGATCTGAAGCGGGCCTACGACCAGGCGGCGAAGGACCTGCGCCCGACGCTTGAGGCCGCGCTGCGGAGTTTCACCACGCCGTTCATCCCGTTCGAGGCTTACCTCGATGAGCAGGGGCGGCTGCGCAAGGTGCGCGAGGAGTTCACCATCGGTGTGAAGTCGCAGGGCGGGAAGGCCGCTCCGGAGCGCATCGCCAAGGTCGTGTCCACGGCGGAGCTGTCCGACTTCGGTGTGCCGGTCCAGGTCCAGGTGCCGCGTGCGGAGGACCTCTACACGCCTCCGGTGCCGCAGCCGCCGGCTGCGCCTTCCGCCGGGCCGCCGGCGGTCAAGCCGTAGCGGGAAGCGGTGGCCTGGATTTTCAGTGACCTTCTAGCCCTGCCGGTGGCCCGCATATGGCCCATGCGTGTCATGTGCTCACGGCCCTCGGCCCCTTACCGTGGGGGCCCGAGGGTCGGGGTGGCGGCGGACTGTGTGACGGCGCCCGCGGCGGAGCCGCTACACGGCGCAGGAGGTGGTGCGTGTGACACCGTTCTCCGACAAGAGGGTGCACGACCGTACGGCCCTCGACGAGATCGACCTCTACAGCGAGATGATCATCGCGGCGTCGCTCAGCGACGGGCCGCTCACAGCGAAGCAGATCGACGCCGCGCTCGGGCTCGGCCGGCCCGGCGGGGGACAGACGAAGCCGGTCGGCCACGCGGGCCGCACCAAGCACAACGGCACCCGCGGGCTCAGGAACGGACCAGCCGTGCGATCGCTGCCGACGCTTCCTTGAGCTTCGCTTCCGACTCGGGGCCGCCGTTTTCGATCGCGCCGGCGACGCAGTGCGCCAGGTGCTCGTCGAGCAGGCTGAGCGCGAAGGCCTGCAGCGCCTTGGTGGCCGCGGAGACCTGGGTCAGCACATCGATGCAGTATTCATCTTCGGAGACCATCCGCTGAAGCCCGCGCACCTGGCCTTCGACGCGGCGCAGTCGCTTGAGGTGTTCGTCCTTGCGTCCTGTGTAACCGTGCACTGTGGGCTCCCCTGCCGCGGTTTGTGGTGCAGTCTCTGTCGGCTCCATCATCTCCACCTTTCCACGTACAGGAAATATACCCCCCGGGGGTATTGAAGGCAAGCGGCTTGAATCCGACCCCGCCGGGTGGCTTGCCTCAACGGCTCACCCGGACGGCCGAAGGTTCGGAGTGAAGCGGCAGTGGAGTCAGGGTGAACGACAGATGAACGAAACGGGAATTGTACGGGCTCCGAGAGGAATGTCACGGCAAAAGACCCAGTCGGGGCCGTACGGACCGGAACTCCGATTGATCCGCACAGCAGTACGACGCCTACCCTGATCCAGGCAGCGGGTCCATCAGCCTTCTGTTCGGCACGACCACCAGGGTTGTTGCCATGTGCTTGCGTCTAGTGGCGATCGGGTACAGGCCGTCTTCCGGCTTGCCTCCGCGAAGGCATGAAGACCCAGCACCACCGCCTCCCGCATCCCTTATTCCGGAGACCTGAAGTGCGATTGCGTCTCAAGCCCAAAGAGAACAGCTTTTACGACATGTTCACCAGCGCGGCGGACAACCTGGTCACAGCGGCCAAGCTGCTGACTGAGCTGCTCGGTGCCGACGTCTCCGCACGTCCGGAGATCGCGGAACGGATGCGGGCCGCCGAACACGCGGGCGACGACACCACACACGCGATCATGCGCCAGCTGAACGCCTCGTTCATCACCCCGTTCGACCGGGAGGACATCTACGCGCTGGCCTCCCAGCTCGACGACGTCATGGACTTCATGGAAGAGGCCGTGGACCTCGTCGTGCTCTACCAGCTCGACGAGCTTCCGCCGCAGGTCGCTGATCAGATCGAGGTCCTCGCCCGGGCCGCCGAGCTGACCGCCGAGGCCATGCCGCGGCTGCGCACCATGAAGGACCTGCCGGAGTACTGGATCGAGATCAACCGTCTTGAGAACCAGGCCGACCAGATCCACCGCAAGCTGCTCGCGAAGCTCTTCAGCGGCCAGTACGACGCGCTGACCGTGCTCAAGCTCAAGGGCATCGTCGACATCCTCGAAGAGGCCGCCGACGGGTTCGAGCACGTGGCGAACACTGTTGAGACCATCGCGGTCAAGGAGTCCTGAGCCAGTGGAATTCACTGGTCTGATCGTCGTTGTCGGCGTCGCACTCTTCTTCACGTACACGAACGGTTTCCACGACTCGGCCAACGCCATCGCCACATCGGTGTCCACCCGGGCGCTGACGCCCAAGGTGGCGCTGGGCATGGCCGCGGTGATGAACCTGGCCGGCGCCTTCCTCGGTGAAGGGGTCGCGAAGACCGTCAGCAAGGGGATCATCTCCCTGCCGGAGGGGCACCAGGGCCTGGTGGTCCTGTTCGCCGCGCTGATCGGGGCGATCTTCTGGAACATGGTCACCTGGTACTACGGCCTGCCGTCGTCGTCCTCGCACGCGCTGTTCGGCGGCATGGTCGGCGCGGCGATCGCAGCGTCCACCACGGTGCACTGGAACGGCGTCCTCGACAAGGTCGTCATCCCGATGTTCGTGTCCCCGGTGGCCGGCCTGGTCGCCGGTTTCCTGGTGATGCTGGCCATCATGTGGATCTTCCGGAAGGCCAACCCGCACAAGACGAAGCGGGGCTTCCGGCTCGCACAGACCGTGTCGGCCGCCGGTATGGCGCTCGGCCACGGCATCCAGGACGCCCAGAAGACGATGGGCATCGTGGTCATGGCGCTGGTCCTGGGTGGTTACCACGAAGTCGATGACGGTTCGATCCCGATCTGGGTCAAGCTGGTCTGTGCGATCACACTGTCGCTGGGCACGTACGCGGGCGGCTGGCGCATCATGCGCACCCTCGGCCGCAAGATCATCGAGCTGGACCCGCCGCAGGGCTTCGCCGCGGAGGCCACCG
Source organism: Kitasatospora sp. UYEF31 (assembly GCF_057291755.1). Classification (NCBI taxonomy): domain Bacteria; kingdom Bacillati; phylum Actinomycetota; class Actinomycetes; order Kitasatosporales; family Streptomycetaceae; genus Kitasatospora; species Kitasatospora sp. UYEF31. The sequence continues at coordinate 25,266 of NZ_JBXAWK010000030.1, read as the reverse complement.
CCTCGACGATCCTCTACACCACGTCGTTCGTCTTCAAGGCTCCGGTTTCCACGACGCACATCATCACCTCCGCGATCATGGGCGTCGGCGCGACCAAGCGCGTCAAGGCCGTTCGTTGGGGCGTTGCGAAGAACATCCTGGTCGGCTGGTTCACGACGATGCCCGCTGCGGGCGCCGTCGCGGCCGGTACCTACTGGGTGGCCCACTTCGCGGTGGGCTAGCAGAACCGCATAATCCAAAGAGACCCCTGTGCGGCACCTCCACGCGCACAGGGGTCTCTTGCTGTGTGCGTTCCGCAGAGTCTGTTCCGCGCCCGTTTGCTGGTGCCGGACATAGAGAGACTCCCTGCGCGGCACCTCCACGAGCGCGCAGGGAGTCTCTGTCTAGGTGGCCCCACCCAGTCTGCGACTGAGCGAAGCGAACGTGGCGCCCCTTCAGTCTGCGACTGAGCGAAGCGAACGTGGCGCCCCTTCAGTCTGCGACTGAGCGAAGCCAACGTGGCGCCCCTTCAGTCTGCGACTGAGCGAAGCGAAGGAGCGCGACCGGAGGTCGCAGCTTGTCCGGGCGACGCGCAGGCGCCGAGCGACGCCTGAGCGAAGCGAAGGCGGCGTGAGGACGACGCCTGCGCTTGGAGCCCGGCATCAACGCAGCGCTTGGAGCCCGGCATCAACTCAGCCGAAGCGGCCGGCGATGTAATCCGCCGTCGACTCCATGTCCGGCTCGGAGAAGATCTTCCGGGTGTCGCCGATTTCGACGAGCCGGCCGGGCTGCCCGGGGCCGGCCAGGTTGAAGAAGGCCGTACGGTCGGACACGCGCGCCGCCTGCTGCATGTTGTGCGTCACGATGACGATCGTGTAGCGCTCCTTGAGCAGGTGGATCAGGTCCTCGATCGCGAGTGTGGAGATCGGGTCCAGGGCCGAGCAGGGCTCGTCCATCAGCAGTACTTCGGGCTCGACGGCGATCGCGCGGGCGATGCACAGTCGCTGCTGCTGGCCGCCGGAGAGGCTGGCGCCGGGCTTGGGCAGCCGGTCCTTGACCTCTTCCCAGAGGTTCGCGCCGCGCAGTGAGCGCTCGACGATGTCCTCCAGGTCGGCCTTCTTCTTCACGCCGTTGAGCTTCAGACCGGCTGCGACGTTGTCGAAGATGGACATCGTCGGGAACGGGTTGGGGCGCTGGAAGACCATGCCGATCGTACGGCGGACAGCCACCGGATCGACTTCGTAACCGTAGAGGTCCTCGCCGTCGATGCTGACTGTTCCTTCGACGTGGGCGCCGGGGATCAGCTCGTGCATCCGGTTGAGCGTGCGGATGTAGGTGGACTTGCCGCAGCCGGAGGGGCCGATGAGCGCGGTCACTGAGCGGGGCTCGATGGTCATCGACACGTTCTCGACGGCCTTGTTCTTGCCGTAGTAGGCGTTGAGGTCGCGGATTTCGAGGCGCTTGCTCATGGTGTGTGGCTTTCTACTGGTGGAGGTGCACGTGGAGGTGCTGGGGGGAGAAGTGAGTGGGGGCGACCGAGCGAAGCGAGGGCGGCGTGAGGAAAACGCCTGCGCTTGGAGCCGACATCAGCGCGGCGCTTTCCAGCGGGCGACCAGGCGGGCCGTCACGTTCAGCAGCAGCACGATGATGATCAGTGCGAGGGCCGAGGCCCAGGCCCGGTCGACGGCGAACTGACCGCCGGCGTGGTTCTGGTCGAAGATGTACAGCGGAAGCGCGTTCTGCCAGCCGTTGAACGGGTCGGTGTTGATCGACTGCGAGATGCCGACGAGCAGCAGCAGCGGTGCGGTCTCGCCGATGACCCGGGCGACCGAGAGCATGACGCCGGTGAGGATGCCGCCGAGCGCGGTGGGCAGGACGACCTTCAGGATCGTGCGCCACTTGGGGATGCCCAGGGCCAGCGAGGCCTCGCGCAGCTCGTTCGGGACGAGCTTGAGCATCTCCTCCGCGGCCCGGACGACCGTCGGGAGCATCAGGATCATCAGGGCGAGTGAGCCGGCGAAGCCGCTCATCTGGAAGCCCAGCATCATGATCCAGAAGGTGTAGACGAACAGACCGGCGACGATTGACGGGATGCCGGTCATCACGTCGACGAAGAAGGTGACGACCTTCGCGAGCCGGCCCCGGCCGTACTCGACCAGGTAGATCGCGGCGAGCAGGCCGATCGGCACGGCGATCAGTGCGGCCAGGCCGACTTGCTCCATGGTGCCGACAAGCGCGTGGTAGATGCCGCCGGTGTCGTCGCGGGCGCCGACGCCGCGCATCGAGTGGCTCAGGAAGTAGGGGGAGAGTTTGTCCCAGCCGCGCTGTGCGGTGTAGCCGAGGACGGACACCAGCGGGAGTACGGCGAGCATGAAGGCGCTGGTCACCATCGAAGTGGCGAAGCGGTCCTTGGCCCGGCGGCCGTCCTCGTACTTCCAGGACACCGCCGTCAGCGTCACGACGTAGGCGATGCCTCCGAGGAGGATCGAAAGCGCCCAGTTGCCGTGGGTGATCCGTACAGCCAGGGTCAGCCCGATCGCACCGGCGGCGATCGCGTACGGGACCGGCTTGGGCAGGATCTTCCGCTTGAGGTCGAGTTCGCGCGGCATCTCGGGGATCGCGACGACCGGGGTGTCGAGAATGGTCATGAGTTGGCTCCCGAGAAGGCCTTGCGCCGGTTGATGACGACGCGGGCGGCGCCGTTGACGAGCAGCGTCAGGAAGAACAGGACCAGGCCGGAGGCGATCAGTGCGCCGCGTCCTGTCTCGTCCGCTTCGCCGAACTGGTTCGCGATGTTGGCGGCGATCGTGTTGCCACCGGGATCCAGGATGTGGAGCGACAGGACGAAGCTGGAGGAGAGCACCATCGCGACGGCGATGGTCTCGCCGACCGCGCGGCCCAGGCCCAGCATCGAGGCCGAGATGATGCCCGGCTTGCCGTACGGGAGGACGGCGACGCGGATCATCTCCCAGCGGGTAGCGCCGAGCGCCAGCGCCGCTTCCTCGTGGGCCCGGGGGACTTGGAGGAAGACTTCGCGGCTGACCGCCGCGATGATCGGCAGGATCATGATCGCGAGGACCACACCGGCGGTGAACAGTGTCCGGGCGATCCCCCCCGCCTGGTCCTTGTTGAAGATCGGGATGAAGCCGAAGTACTTGTCGAGCCAGCTGTGCAGGCCGAGCAGCTTCGGAGCCAGGAAGATGTAGCCCCACAGGCCGTAGACCACGCTGGGCACGGCGGCGAGCAGGTCGATGATGCCGCCGAGCAGCTGCGAGAGCCGCCGCGGCGCGTAGTGCGTGATGAACAGCGCCACTCCCACCGCCACCGGCACCGCGATGGCCATCGCGATGACCGCGCTGATCACGGTGCCGAACACCAGCGTCGCAACCCCGAAGGTGGGGTTGGCGCCGTTGGCGTTCCATCCGGTCTCGGTGAAGAAGTTGCCGGTGTTCTTCGACAGTGAGCCCTGGGCCTTCACGATCAGGAAGACCGCGATGGAGGCCATGATCGCGAGGATCAGGATTCCGGCGCCGCGCGAGAAGGACGAGAAGACCAGGTCGCCGAGGCGGACCTTGACCTTCTGCGGGGCGCCGGCGTCGACCGGCTTGGGGGACGGCTGGAGTGGGGCGGGAGCGGTGGAGGTGCTCATGGTTTCTTCTCCGTCTGACTCGACTGGCCTGTCGGCCCGACTAGCGCAGTGTCAAGACCGGTTGTCAGCTGAGGCCCGCGACGGCCGTACGGACCTTCTCGGCGATTGCGGTGGGCAGCGGCGCGTAGCCGTTCTTCGCCAGGATCTGCTGGCCCGCGTCACTCGCGGTGTAGGTGAGGAAGGACTTCAGCAGCGGCAGCTTGTCCGGCGCCGTGCCCTTCTCGCAGACGATCTCGTAGGTGACCAGGACGATCGGGTAGGCACCCTCGGCCTTGGTCGCGTAGTCGAGCTTGAGCGACAGGTCGTTGCCCTGGCCGGTGATCGTGGCGGCGGCCACGGCCTTGCCGGCCGACTCGGCGGTGAGCTTCACCGGGGCGGAGGCACCGGTGTTGATCACCGAGATGCCGAGGCCGGCGTTCTCCGCGAAGGACTGCTCCATGTAGCCGAAGCCACCGGGGGTCTGCTTCACGACCGAGGCGACGCCCTCGTTGCCCTTGGCGGACTGTCCGGCCGGGGCCTTCCAGTCCTGCGCTGCGTCGAACGTCCAGTCGGCGCCCGCGGCGGCCTTGAGGTACTTCGTGAAGTTCTCGGTCGTACCCGAGGCGTCCGAGCGGTGGACCGTCTGGATCGGCGTCTTGGGGAGCGTCGCGGTGGGGTTCAGCGCCTTGATCTCGGGGGCGTCCCACGTCTTGATCTTGTCGGAGAAGATCCCGGCGATCGTCTTGGCGTCCAGGACGAGGTCCTTCACACCGGGCAGGTTGTACGCGACCGCGACCGGGCCGGTCACCATCGGCAGGTTGATCGCCGGGCCGGCCTTGCAGACCGCCTGGCCCTTGGCGACCTCTTCGGGCTTCAGCGCCGAGTCGGATCCGGCGAGGGCCACCTGGCCGTCGAAGAAGGCCTGGCGGCCGGTGCCCGAGCCGCTGGAGTTGTAGTTGACGTTGGCACCCGAGCACTTCTGCAGGTAACCCTTGATCCACTCGTCAACCGCGTTCTTCTGTGCGGACGAACCGGCAGCGGCGAGGGTTCCGGTGACACAGTCGGCCTTCGGGGCGCCCGCTGCGGCGGCGCTGTTTCCGGCGGCGCTGGGGGTCTTGGCGTCCCCGCTGGCGTTGTCGTCCGAACCGCAGGCGGTGAGCGTGAGCGCGCCGGCCGCAGCAATACCGATGAGGCCGATGAACCGCGATGCGTTCACTACAGGTCCTTGTCTCTAACTGTGGAAGTACGAGGTGTCTGCGATCCCGAGCCGGACGTCCGTACGAACTCCCGCTGAGATTGAAAGTAGGCCGATCGGATGAATCGATAGACGGGGGAAAGTGAACGCCGGGTGAACCTCGCAGGGCGGTTCGGGGACGCGTCCGTTGGGTCACTAAGTCGTTGTATGTGGGCTGAAAACCGATCTGTCCCACATCTAGCGTTCAGTGGTACTTTCGAGACACGGAGTGACTGCGACGCAGGGGGACCGCCATGGCTGCCAGGACCAGGCTCGGACCGCGCGGGCGGGTGACCGTTCCGGTGTCGGTGCAGCGGGAGTCGGGGATGACCGAGGGCACTGAAGTCGCCATCCGTACGGTCGGACCCGGCGTCGTGCTGATCGAGAGCGTCGACGCGGTCAAGAGGCGCATCCGGGCCGCCGCGCCCGTCGGGATCTACGACGCGGTCGCCGACGTCCGTGCCGGGCGCGACGCCTCCGACCGGCTCCCTGGTCTGGCGGACACCGAGCCGGCGGCGAAGCCCGACGAGCGCGACGGCGACCCGGGCCGGGACCTGCTCCGCGGCCTCGGCCTGGAGGGGTGATGTCCAGCAACGGCACGACGGACCACCGGGTGCTCCTGGACGCCTCGGCGCTGCTCGCCTGGATCTTCGACGAACGGGGAGCGGACACCGTCGAACGGCTGATTCCGTACGCGGTCATCTCGTCGGTGAACTACGCCGAAGTGGCAAGGCTGTGCGAGTCCCGCGGCTACCGGCGCAGCACGGCGGAGCTGAGCGACGACCTCGCGGCGCTCGGTCTGCTGATCGAGGAGAGCTGCACGACCGCCGACGCGATCCGCGCGGGGGAGCTCGTCCACCTGTCGCACAAGGAGAAGGCCCGGCACCGGAACCGCACACTCGCCCTCGGCGACGGCGTGTGTCTGGCCGTCTCGGAGCGCCTGGAGCTCCCGGCGGTCACCGGCGACCTGCTGTGGTTCGACCTGGCGCACCTGCTGCGGGTGCAGCCGCGGGCGTTCCGCTGAAAAATTGCTACTCGTTTGCTACTTCTCTGTTGCGGTGGTCGCATGGTTGAGAAGCTCAGCGGCGGCAGTCCTGCGATAAAGGTCAGCGTCTCGTTGCCGGAAAGCATGGTCGAGGCCGTCCGCGCCCGGGTCGGGAAGCGTGAATTCTCCGCGTCCGTATCTTTGGCAGTCGAGCGGCAGCTCCGCGGAGAGCTGATCGACGAGTATCTGGCCGAGCGCGAGAATCGCCTCGGCCCGATCCCTCAGCATCTACTGGATGAGGCCGATTCAGTATTGGACGAGGTGTTCGCCGAGGCGGAGAACGACCAGGTTGAGGAAGCTCAATGGCCCGCGACCGGCTGAAGCCAGGCGGCACCCTCGTCCTGGACCGCGCAGGACTGTCCGGGCTGATTGACGATGGCGACAAAGGCCTCGTCGTGGCTCAAGGCGGCGGGTGGCCGAGAAATGGACGTGGTCATCAGTGCCCTCACCATCATCGAAGCCACCCACGGGCGCACTCCGAAAGCCCGGTTGACGTGGGTGCTTTCGCGACTGCGGATCGAGCCGGTATCCGAGGCGGCGGCCCGAGCTGCGGCAGATCTGCTGCTGGGGGCCAATCTTCACGGCCACAAATACGCTGTCGACGCCGTTGTGGCGGAGATGGCGATGCGGCAGTTGCGGCCGGTGGTGATGTTGACCTCGGACGTGGCCGACATGACCAAACTCTGCGGTGGGCGAGTGCGCCTGGTCGGCGTCTGAACGGTCGGCTGCGCAGCCCGACAGTGATGGTGGCCGCGGCCTCGTGCAGTGCGGCGGCGGTACGGCTGGGTGATGTCACGTACGCCATGACCGCAGACCGACTGGCGCTGCTGATCGCGCACGAGGTGAATGACGCAGAGGAAGTACGGACTGCGCTAAGCGCTGTGGAGCCCGCAGTGGCACGGGAGAACATGTTCTGAAAAAGCCGACGGCCCGCCGGCGGATTCTCCGGCGGGCCGTAGACCCTGCACTGCGCTGAGCTGTGATCGGGAGTGCGTTGCCACCGGACGGCCGAGGCCGGCCGGTCAGCGGTGGCTACCAGGCGAACGCGGTGGCCTGGCTGCCGTTGCAGTTCACGACGGTGGCGGGCGAAGTGGTGCTGATGACCAGCTGGATCTGCGGAGTTCCCGCGAGAGTGGTGGATCCGACGGGGACACCTCCACCGCTCTTGGTCAGCCAGCCGAGGTCGATGCTGGCACCCGGGTTCAGCGTTGTCGGGTTCGTTCCGACGAAGTTGGTGCCGCTCTCGTTGACCGTGGTGGTGATGCTGCCTGCCGGAGCGGTGAAGCCGGCCGGCATCTTGATGGTCGTCGAGGTCAGGCGGACCTGGCCGTTGCTGCTGAAGACCCGGGCGGCGAGGTTGCCGGGGGCGTTGGTGGCCCAGGTGGCGCCGCCGACCTGCTGGCAGGTGAGCGTGACGGCAGAGGTGCCCGGGGTCACGGCGTACGCCGAGGTCGCTGCGGCCATGGTGAGGGCGATGCCACCCACGGCGGTAACGGCCGCCGCAGTGAAGATACGGGAACGGGTCATGGTGGTGGTGCTCCTTGTCATCGGTTTTTTGAAGGAAAGTGCAGCGCACAAGTTCCAGCCGTGCCGGGGGGGATCAAGGTGCAAGTGATGGCTTTCGACTGCCCGTTCCGGTTCGCCAGTCCGGCGGTGGGTCTGAGTGAAACGGGAGTGCCTGGAGAAGTCAATGCAGTCCGAGCCGAATGTTGAAATCCTCCTAGGTCTTGATCGAGTCAACGATCGAATTGCCAATTGATTCGATCAAGGTGACACGTGTGCAGTAGTTCGGTCTTTTGTATATTGCCGAACTTTTGTTTTCACCAGCATTCGACTGGGCAAGATGACCGGCCGGTCGTGGTCGACCGGTCACCAATTGTCACTAGGTGGAGGGGGTTGACTGTCGTGGCACTCGATGACGAACGCGGGTGCGGTGCGGCTGGCGGAGATCGTGATCTGCGGTGCGCCAGTGGGTGGCGGGTCCGGTGGCTGGGCGGCTGTCGGCCGTGGGTCTACCGCCGTAGACCCGGGTGTCCGGGTTCCCGGTTGTGCTGATTGCCCGGATGGGGCCGTTGCCGGCCTGTCGGCAGGCGAGGGCGGGGCTGGGAGTTCCAGTGAAAGCCGAGGCGGCTGTAACCGTGGTCGGACTGATGTCGTCGACTGCGTCGTGCGCAGGCGGGTTGAGAGGTTTGGATCAGGACGTGGCTGTGGTGCCTCTTTTTGTCGCAGTTCCCGTTTTTTATCTGTCCTTTCATGGCCGTTGGTGGTGAATCTCAATGGATTGACAGCTAGGTGTTCAGGTGAATCATCTGATCCGGGTGAGGTGAGTTTTGCGTAATGCGGTGGCCTTTTGCCGGGTGTTGCGTATTCATTGCCGGCGGAATCAGGGCCGGTCGGCGACTTGACCGTCAAGCCGAACGGGGTGACCTGGGATTCGTTGGAGTCGACGGGGATGCCGGGCTGCCTGGGATCGGTGGTCCTGCTCTGTGGTGTTCCGGCGAGGCCGGTGGTCCCGCTGGGAAAGCTGCCGCTACTGACGGCGGGTCAGCCCAGGTGGAGGCTGACTGCGGTGTTCAACCCGCGGGTGCCGGGCCCAGGGAAAGCGAGGCCGCTCTGGATTGCGCTCTGTTTCGAGCGTTCCTGGAACTTTCGGGTTCGCGGATCGCCAGCGCGTCTGAAGTCCAAGATACGTGTCCGGATGAGTCGGCCCTGAATTAAGAGTCCCGGATGCGGTCGACCGGCATTGTTCGACGTCTGATTTGAGCGAAGCCTGACGACTTATGCAGCAGGAAGCAGGTCAAAATCCCCAGTTCCGTTCAGGTGGCGCGTGGTCCATTGGCGCGGCTTTGTCTGCGGGGACGTCTGGCTGGGACCGTCTGGTCTGCTGCCTGCTGCCTGGTGTCCGCTGTCCGCTGTCCGCTGTCCGCTGTCTGGCGGTCAGCGGCGGTAGCCGCCGCCGGGCCCGGCGACTCCAGGTGGTGTCGTGGCGTTGCGGACGACGGCGGTCCTGGGTGCACCCGCGGAGCTTCCAAGTCGGTGGAGCATCCGCGTCGAAGCGGATCGCGCGGAGATAAGTTAACCGATGTTAGGGGGTTTTGTAGGCAGCCGACCTGACTGTCTCGCAGTGACTGTCCGCCGATAAAAATCAGGGCTTGATGATCAAGGAATAAAATCCACACTTTGACCCGATCAAGGTGACACGTGTGTACCTTGATCAACTTCATTTGGCTATTGACTTGTTTTTGAATCCAGAGATATATGTTCCTGTGCATCACCGTCCGACGTACGGCCCGGGGGGACCGGAGTGCGGGCGGCATGTATCGAGAGCAACCGCACGACGAACCACCCGAACCTTCCTCGGCGCCTCCTGTCTCTCCCACGGGCAGGGCAGGCACCCTCTCCCGTGAACGGAGTGACGTGATTTCATCGCGAAGAACAACCTCTCAGCGACTGGTCGTCCTAACCCTTGGCACCGCGATGTCGGTAGCCGGTCTTGGTGGCGTGCTGGCCACCCAGGCCGTGGCTGGAACGGTCACGCCGACCATTCACTGTGTGCTGCCGGCCGGTCAGGGTGAAGGCGGTGGCCCGCAGTCGATGACGGTGACGCTCTCCCCGGCCAACCCGGTGCCGGGAGCCTCGGTCCACGCCGTGGTCACCTTGGGCGACAGCCCGGTCCTGAGCACGACGGGCATGAGCAACATTGACTTGACGCCGTCGATCAACCTGGCGATGTCAGGTGGAGCGGGCGGCAGTGTCACGGTTGCCGGCGCGGTGCAGAAGACGGACATCGTTGCGGGTCAGCCGGTCCATGTCGCAACCTACTCAGGGGACTTCGTCCTCCCCGCGAACGCTTTGGGGAAGGTCGACTTCACACCGACCGGCACGGTCACCAAGACTAAAACCCCCTTCGGCACCTTCACGACGAACTGCAATGTCGTATCGGGTGGCGGAGTCGTGGACTCGGTCACCACCGAGGGCTCCAACACCGGCCCGGCGACTCTGACCGCACCGGCCAGTGTGTACGCCGGCACTCCGATCGCCCTCGGCGGCACCAAGTGGACGACGGGCGCCACGCCGAAGGCCGCGCTGTGCGACGCCACCGGCAACAACTGTGACGTGTCGCTGTTCGGCGCCAGCACGCTTGCCATCTCCGCGGGTGGCGGCCTGTCCGGCTCCGCGACGCTGGACCCCGGTGTCGCAGCCGGTACCTACAAGGTCCAGGTGACCGACGGGACCAAGTCGGCCCTCGCGCCGTTGACCGTCGGGACCTTCGTTCCGTCGGGACCGCCGCAGATGACCGCCAACAAGAGCCAGGGTCCGCTCGGCACGGTGGTCCACCTCGCCGGCACCAACTACAGCCCGAACTACGGCATCAGCATCATGGCCAACGACGGTGAATGGGACCTTGAGGACGTCATCCTCGCCCCCTACACCCTGGGTGACGGCACCTTCGCGGCCGACTTCACGGTCAACGACCCCGCGACGAAGTCCATCCGGGCCTACAACGGCACCCAGATCGAGGCGTTCGCGTCGGTGCCCTTCACCGTCGGCACCGTCACACAGCCGGCGACGCTGAGCACGACCCCCGGAATCTCCCGTCCCGGTGGGACCGTTGCGGTCTCGGGCGCGAACTGGGTCGCCGGCGCGCCGCTCACCACTTCGTTGTGCGCTGCGAACGGCACCGCTTGCGCCACCGCCAAGGTCTCGGGAACTCCCGTGGTCTCGTCGACGGGCACGCTGTCCGGCAACATCACCCTGGCCTCGAGCGTCGCTGAGGGCTCGTACCTGCTGAAGGTCACCGACGGCACCCGTAGCGCCACCTCGCCGCTTGCCGTGCAGAAGCGCTACATCACCCTGGACAAGACCTCGGGCCCGAAGGGCACCTGGGTCACCGTCACCGGACACGGCTTCAGCACCCTGGCCTGGACCAAGCTCCACGGTCTCAAGGGCTCTGCCGCGACCGGTGACATCAGCTACGGCGCAGCCGACATCAACGGCAACTTCACCACCTGGATCCAGATCTGCGACCCGGCCACCACGGCCGTCTGGGTCGCGGAGACGTTCAACACCTCGAAGACCGCCACGGCGACCTTCACCGTGACGCCGTAGTCCCCAGGCTGCCGGGCTTCTGAACGTGACGGTTTCTGAACGTGACGGTTTCTGAACGTGACGGTTTCTCAACGTGACGGTTTCTCAACGTGACGGTTTCTGAACGAAACGGTTTCTGAACGAAACGGTTTCTGAACTTCGACCCGCCCCGGAGGACCGGGGTGGGCCGGAGGTCTTTTGTCACGTGGAATTGACGATTTATATTCACTGATCTTGATCTGCCGGTCAATGAGAACGTGTTTCGATTTTTCTCTTGACTTCATCAGGGTTTTCCGCATGAATGCGGTTGGCTATACAGATTTCCTACCCCGGAATCAGAGGAGAAGTATGTCGACGCTCTCCAGGCGTGGTCGCGGAAGTGTGGCGGCCGCGGCCGTCGCGGCTCTGGCGATCGCAGGCGGGACCCTGGCGCTGGCGCCGGCGGCCCATGCCGGGACGGTCACGCCGACCGTTCGCTGTGTCCTGCCCGCGGGCCAGGGGTCGGGTACCGGTCCGCAGGTGATGACGGTGGTGTTGTCTCCGGCCAACCCGGCACCGGGTTCCACCGTCCATGCCGAGGTCACCCTGGGCGACGGTCCGGTCAAGAGCACCACCGGGCTGGCTGGGGTTGAACTGACGCCGTCGATCAACCTGACGATGTCGGGCGGGGCGACCGGTGCTGTCACGATCGCTTCGGCGAAGCCGCAGATCACGGACATCATCGAGGGTGAGCCGGTCCACATCGCGCCCTTCGCCGGCGACTTCACCATTCCCGCTAACGCGTCGGGAAAGATCGACTTCACCCCGACCGGCACGGTGACCAAGTCCAAAACCGAGTTCGGCACATTCTCGACGAAATGTGAAGTCCTGTCGGGCAGTGGCGTGGTGGACTCGGTCACCGCGCAGGGCTCAGCTGGTGACTCGGCGGTCCTGAGCGCACCGGGCAGTGTGTACGCCGGCACGCGTATCAACCTCGGCGGGAGCAAGTGGACGCCGGGTGCGGCGGCGAAGGCTTCGTTGTGTGACGCCACCGGAAACGGTTGTGACGCGTCGAAGTTCAGTGCCGGCAACCTCGTCGTCGCCGGCGACGGAAGTCTGTCCGGCGCCGCGATGCTGGACGCAGGTGTCGTAGACGGTACGTACAAGGTGCAGGTGAGCGATGGGGCCAAATCGGCCTTCGCGCCGTTGACGGTCACGACCTTCGTTCCGTCGACGCCGCCGGAGATGACCGCCAGCACGAATCGTGGCCCGCTCGGGACTGTTGTCCACCTTGAGGGTAAGAACTACAGCCCGAACTACGGCATCAGCATCATGGCCAACGACGGCGAGTGGGACCTCGAAGAGGTCATCCTCGCCCCCTACACGCTGGGTGACGGCACCTTCACAGCCGACTTCACGGTCAGCAACCCCGCGACCGTGGCCATCAGGGCCTACAACGGCACTTCGTTGGAGGCCTACGCCTCAGCTCCCTTCACCGTCGGCGCGGCGAACCCGACTCTGCAGCAGAGCGGTTCGGGTGAGGTCATCGGCGGGAAACTGTCGATGACGCAGGCCGCTTCGGCGATCGACTTCGGTTCGGCGACGATCGACGGCACCGAGCACAAGCTGAACAGCAAGCTGAACCAGATCACCGTCGGGGACTACCGCGGCAGCAAGCTCGGCTGGTCGCTGACGGCCACCGCGTCGGACCTGACGTCCGAGGCCAGCGGGGTCATCCCGGCGGGCAACATCTCCTGGACCCCGGCCTGCGCGGCCGCCGCGGGCAGCCCGAGCGCGGTTGTCTCCGGTTCGCCCGGTGCGCTGGGCTCGGCCGCCGCCACCCTGTGCAGCACGCAGGCTGCGGCCACCGGCACGGGCGGCACCTTCCAGGCCGACGCCGGCCTGGTGCTGACGACCCCGAAGTACCCGACCCCGGGCGTCTACTCCGGCACGATCACGCTGTCCTTGAGCTGATCCAGCGTCACAGAACTCAAGGGGCTTGACCCGGCAGCTAGTTCCGGGTCGAGCCCGTTGGGTTCTTCCACGCAGTGGCGCTGAACCGTTTGCGCCGCCGGGATCGCCGCTCGCGCTGTACGGCTTCAACGGGTTCACTCCGGAACTGCTCGCCGAAGCCAAGGTCCGCTCCGACGTTCTGCTGGTCGATCCGGCGAAGTCGTACGGCTGACTGAGCCGGAGAGATGCGGCGGATCGGATCGGGTCAGGCAGGCTGCGGCAGCGCGGTGCCGTCGGCGAGGCCGTTGATGCTGTCGCGGATGTGGGCGGTGAAGGCGGCGAAGCTGAAGCGGGCGGTTGCGGTTGCCGTCTTCGTGCAGTCGTCGCAGGTCCAGCCGTCCGGTGCGGTGCGCACGGGGCGGCGGCAGTCGGCGCATTCGGCCATCGGGCGGCGGTTGACGACCTCGGCGATGGTGGGAGCGGCGGGCCGAGCGGCGGCTTCGGTGCCGTTGGCAGCTGCGGAGGCGGTGCGGGTGACTTTGGCGATGACGCCGAGGGCGACTTCGGGGTTGGTGAGGCGGAACCTGATCAGGCCGGGGTCGATCGTGCCGGGCAGGCCGGCGGTGAGCAAGTGGGTGAGTTGCGTGTCGGTCATGCCGTTTTTGAGGAGCTGGACGGCGTGCGGGGCGAACGCGATGATCGTGGCGCGGCCCAGCTTGAGGGTGGGAACGGCCTCGTTGGCGTGCCGCAGGGCGGCGGTGGCGCGGTCGAGGAGATCGGCCGGGTCGATGGGCGCAACGGGCTTGGAAAGTACGGGAGTTACGGGCGCGAGCGACGCGAAATCCGAAGTCGGAACGGGCGCGGGCGCGGCGGGTGCCGCCGCGACGGTCCGGACCGCGGCGGTGACCTTGGTGGTGACGCGGTTGATCCATCGCCCTTTGCCGTCGCGGTTGTTGTCCTCGCGGCGGAGCAGTCCGGCGGTGACGAGTTCGCCGAGCACGGTCTTGGCGGCGGCGGCCCCGATGCCGAGCAGGTTGCGGGCGGCGGCGATGGAGACGGCGGTCCCGACGGGCCGGGGGTCGGCGAAGAGCAGGCGGTCGGCGGCTTCGTAGGCGCCGCCGTGGAGTCCGGTGAGCAGGGTGTTCCTGCTGGCCGCTACGGGTGCGACGGCGATAACGTAGGCATTAGCCATGAGAGTCCTCCGGTTCTTCGGGGATTGTTGCGGTGAGCCCCTCGACCGGCCCGGCAAGGCCGTCGGGGGGCGCTTCGGGTTTGCGGCGTCGGCTGTGGGGCACCGGCTGCGGGGCGTCGTTTTTGTAGCATCAACATCACACACCGTGACCAGGTGGCGTGTCAAGCCGATGCCGACAACGGGTTTTTTGCCGATGGCGCGCGCTCCGGCCGCGCCCGCTGATTTTTACTACTCAGCAGCTCAGGGCCCCGAAGGGGCCTGAGCCTTCTAGTAGTTACTACTAGGCGGTCGCAGGCCCGTAGGCGGAAAATCGACTCCCGGCTCTGACCTGCAAATACCGCTTGGTGCTCGAAGCTGTGACGCGGAGCAACGTGATCGGGGCGACCCGTATCCGGGGCGCGGCGGTGGGGGAACCCCGGTTGATCTCAGCTGAGCGACCCGCTCAGCGACGGGCCGGAGACCTGTCGGCAGTGTGAGACGACTACTGCGAAACTGCTCGTATACCGGATATTGCGTCAGCCGGGTAGGAGAGGTGCGGGGAACATGACTTCCGAGGATGTTGACCTTGAGCGCGTCAACGAAGTGGCGTCATTCCTGATCGAGTCGGGGGAGTTCGCCGGCCTGACTTTCGAGACCAGCCCTGCCCACGGTCTGGTGATGATGTCCGACCCGGATCCGGAACACGCGCTCATTCGCCGCGCGGTCTTCCGGCAGCTTGACGGACCCATGTCCGCCCGGGGAGGACCTCGATACGGCACCGCTCATGCAGTATCTGTAATCGACTTGTCCGGCGGGTGCAGTCAGCCCTCCAGCGGGCCGATCAACCCCAGAGTGCGGTTCGCTCCGTAATGCCGGGTTTGGTGTCGCTCAATGGGGTGGCGTTGGGGCATCTCCGCCGGTCAGGCGTTTGTGGGGGCGGGCCGCCGCGATCGGCGCGATCGCGGCGGGCGTGCGTGCGGCCCGGGTCACCAGTCGTCGGGTTCGGTGACGGTCAGCAGGCGGACGAACCTTTCGTAGGACACCTGGCAGCTCTCCAGCCGCTCGTAGGTGCGGGCTGACAGCGCGACGGGGGCGCTGGGTTCGAGAGCGACACTCCAGAACCAGCCCGGCGCGCCTCTGGACCATCCGATGACGGGCACCAGCCCGACCACGCGGCGACGCAAGCGGTCCAGCTCGATACGGCAGGCTCCCGCCGTGACATGGCCCTGAGCGGACTGTGCGAGCACGCGGCCGTTCGGGGCGATGAGCCGCCACCGCACGTGTTGCTCGGCGTCCAGGTGGACGTCGTAACGCGCGTGCCGTTTCGGCGTACCGTCCGGTGCCCGCGACTCAGCCGAAGCGACCGGCGACATAGTCGGCAGTCCGAGGGTCGCGGGGTGCGCCGAAGATCGCGGTGGTGGGTCCGGACTCGACGATGTGGCCGGGGGTGTTCTCCGCGGCGAGGAAGAACGCGCAGTGATCGGATACGCGCTGGGCCTGCTGCATGTTGTGCGTGACGATCACGATGGTGATGTCGTCGCGCAGTTCGCCGATGGTGTCCTCGATCCGCCGGGTGGAGGTCGGGTCGAGCGCCGAGCACGGCTCGTCCATGAGGAGCACGTCCGGGTCGACCGCGAGTGAGCGGGCGATGCAGAGACGCTGCTGCTGGCCTCCGGACAGCGCGCCGCCCGGTTGTCTGAGGCGGTTTCTCACTTCCGTCCACAGGCCGGCCCGGACCAGCGAGGACTCCACGACGGCGTCCTTGTCGGCGTTGCGTACACCGGTCAGTTTGAGACCGGCGATCACGTTGTCGTAGATGGACATCGCCGGGAACGGGTTGGGCTTCTGGAAGACCATCCCGACCCGTCGGCGGGTCTCGATCGGACGGCGGGTGGAGTCGTAGATGTCCTCGCCGTCGAGCAGGACCCGGCCCGCGAGTTGTGCGCTGGGCACGAGTTCGTGCATCCGGTTGAGGATGCGAAGGAATGTGGACTTGCCGCAGCCGGACGGCCCGATCAGGGCCGTGACGGAGTTGGCCGCCATCACGAGGTCGACGCGTTCGAGCACCTTGTGGGTGCCGAACCAGGCGCTGACGGCCTCCGCGGTGAGCGTCGAGCCACGCCCGTCGGCGGATTGTGCCGGCAGGGGGCGGGTCTCGGCTGAGGGCGCGAATGTCGTCGCACCGCTGTCCGGGCTGGTCACGTGCGGGGCCTCCGGGGTGTGGAGTGGGACGGGGAAGAGAGCCGGCGTCAGAGCGTCGCCGGGAGTACGCGAGCGGCGGATTCGTACAGTGCCCACACGACGGCGAGCACGACCGGGGTGCCGAGCAGGAGCGTTACCCGGCGATCGGGGTGTCGGCGCAGTGCCCACACCAGGACGGCGGCCACCAGCGCGAACGCCTGTGCCCACAGCAGCAGTCGCACACCGGCGTCCGCGTAGCCGCCGGTGCCCTTCTCGTCCGCGCGCAGACCTTGCGGGCGGCGGCCTTCCTGGGGCACGGGGGCGCCTTGCAGATCGGCGATGACGACGGTTCGGCCGCTGGGTCGGATCCACGAGTCGGCGGTGATCAGTACGAGCCGGTTCTCCCTGCCGGGCGCGAGCACGTCGTCCTTGCCGTTGGCGACGTGCCGGCGCTCGACCACCTTGTAGGTGAACTCGCCCTGCTGGGTGACGGCCTCGATGCTCTGGCCGACGCGCAGTTCGGACAGGTCCTGGAACGGGCCGCCGAAGGTGTGCGAGCGGCCCATGACCACGCTGTGCCCGCCCTGTCCGGGCAGGCCGCTGGTGCGCAGGTGCCCGGGCCCCTTGGCGAGCGAGTCCGCCGTGGTGCCCTCGACCACCACCTGCCGCAGGCCGATCGCCGGGATCCGCAGCATCGCCACCGGGGTGCCCTTGGCGATGTTGCCGCCGAGGGGTCCGGTGTCGCGGTAGAGGTCGTCGGAGAGCTCGTCCGCCAGGATGCTCTGGTCGCGGGCCTGTTGGATGTCGGAGACCACATACAGGTAGCCGACGAAGCCCGCGATGAGCAGCGCCAGGAGCGCGACCGCGGCGCCTGCGATCGTGTACGGGTCTGCGCGCCCCGAGCGGGGGTTGCCCGCAGTCGCCGTCGGTTGTCCGCCGGTGTCCGCGGGTGCGCCCACGGGCGCTTGTCGGGTGGTGGGGACGCTCGCCGGCACGGTCGCCGACGCTGTCGCGGGCACCTTGGAAACGGTGTCGGCGGTCATGTGGCGGCCCCCTGGCGACCGATCAGACGCAGGAAGGCGACCACCGGTGGTGGCCAGCCGCCGGTGCGGCGCTTGTGTCCGAGCGAGAGCAGGACCGGGCAGGTGATCAGCGCGGCCCCGCTCACGCACATCAGGACGAGGAGCACGATCGCCGACGGATCACCGTCGAGCGAGTCTCTGATCACGTTGGCGACCGGCGGGAACGGGCCCTTGTCGGTGGGCGGGGCGGCCGCGACGACGGGGGCTGTGGAGGGTGTGGTCGAAGGTGCCGCGGGCGGGGTGACGTCGGGGTCGGCCGGGCGCGGGGTGTTCGGGCCGCCTGCACCGGCGCTCGAACCGGCCGGACCGGCCGGACCGGCCGGACCGGCCGAGTTGCCAGTACCGCCTGCGCTGACGGGGCGCTGGTCGACGGGCGCGGTAGTGGGCGGCGGTGTCTCGCCGGTCCACTTGGGTGCGGCCGCGATCTGCTGGCGGGCTGCGGCGATCTGCTGCTTCTGGGCGTTGCTGAGCGGGGTGTAGCCGGGCGGCAGCGCGCCGGGCCGGAAGGCGCCCGTCTGCGCTTGACCGGCGGTCGCCGCGTACGCGAGGAAGGTGTCGATCTTGGCCGCCTTGGCCGCGGTGAGCTTGTCCGTGGAGACCATCGCCACGTCGGTGACGGTGAGCGGGTAGGCGTTGGCCGAAGCATTGCGGTAGTCGTTGGTCAGCGTCACCCCGTCCGGACCAGGCTTTGCGGCGGCGAGGCCGGCGCGGACGGCCGCGGGGTCGGTCGGGTCGACGAAGTTGCCCGCGGCGTTGCGGATCCTGGCCACCGGGGTGCCCATGCGGAGGGCCGCCTCGACCGAGGTGATGGCCATCACGTAGTGGGATCCGAACTTGTCCTGGCCGTCGTCCTTGGGCCCGACGTCGGTCACGGACCGGTTGGTCGGCACCGCGTTGCCGAGCCGGTTGGCGATTTCCTCGTACACCGACTGCGGCACGTTCGTGTTGGAGAGCATCTCCACCCGGTTGGTGTAAACCGCCAGCGGATAAGTCGCCTGGCCGATCCGCCATTCCGGCGGACACACGATGCCGTTGGCGTCCGGGGTGCCGGAGAGCCAGGCGACCGTCTCCGGGTCGGAGGCGAGCCATGCGGTGAGGGCCCAGATCGTGTCGTCCTGGACGCCACGCAGGATCGGCGTGCGAACGGCGACGGGCCATGCGTACGTGTCGTTGAAGGCCTTGAACTCCGGGTCTTCGTAGAAGTCCAGGATCGCTCCCGGCCGGTGTTCCGCGGCCGGATAGGCCCCGGTGATCAGTTTTGCGATGAGTCGCGGGGTCAGTTTCATCGCCGGGATCGGCAGGCGGGTCAGGGTGTCGTCGATGTTGAACGAGAAGGCCAACGCGCCGTTGGTCAGCGGCGCGTACACAGTCTTGGCCTTGTCCCGGACGCCCGCCAGGGGCACCGGACGGGCCTGGTCGAGCGGGCCGCCGATCGGCTGCTGGGTGACGCCGATGTCGACTCCGTCGTTGAGGAATACCTCACGCCCGCTGGGACCGGAGCCCGCGCTGACCGTCATGTTCACCGGGTTTGTCCCGGCGCCGCACAGACCGAACACCCACGAGGCGCCGGCCTGCGTGAACTCACCGGTGCCGTTGACCGACAGGTCCGGATGCTCCATGCCCGGGCACGCGTTGGGCATGGGGATGAACGACAGTGGCGTGACCGCGGCCTGCCCGGCGGCGAAGGCCAGGTCCACTTCGGTGTCGGTGGGCCCGTACGACAGACCCAGGTCGATGCCCAGTGCCGGGCGGAACGAGGAGACGGTGCTTCCGGTCGCGGGCATCACGAACACCGCGATCGAGCACGCCTGCCGGTCCGAACAGCCCAGTTCCGGCAGGCGCAGTGCCGGCTTGACCTGGATCCACACCTGGCCGGATCCGTCCGCGACGGTGGGCAGTCCGGTCTGCTTGGTGGCGCTTCCCGGCGGCATAGCGTCGGGCAGCTTGACCGCCTGACCGTTTTCCGTCCATTGCGGTGCCCAACAGTCCCGGGCCTTGGGTGCAGTGCCCTTGCACTGCATCACGACGATGCTGTTGGTCCCGGCGGCCAGGGTGAACCCGGTCCACTTGACCAGGATGCGCTGGTTGACCAGGTCGGTGCTCTGCGACACCGTCACGGCCGGGCGCCCCGGCTCGGCCGCGCCGACCGGGCCGGCGACCACGCTGAGCCAGCCCGCGAGCAGCGCGACGCACAGCATGATGACACCGGCGACGGACAGTGCGCGTCCCTGCGAGGCAGCGGATCGTACGGCGCCGCTCACGGCAACTCCACTTCTCTCGCCCGCCTTCGGGGTCGGCTCCCCCCGGCGAGGACGACCCGCGCCGATCCTCGCGCGGCGCGGCGGCACCGGGGAAGCAGAAACCAACATGATGTTCAAAAGTTCGTCTGCGGCGCACGGACCGGAAATCTCCTGGTCATCCGGCTCGACCCGCTCACGCGATTCAGCGGACATCGGGCCCACGCCCTCGACCGATGCGGCTGTACAGGACCGGTGCGCCGAACACCGCCGCCGCCAGGCACGCCAGTGTCAGCGCGTAGAACCACACCGGCGGCAGCGGCGGCGGGTCGCCTGATTCCACCGATCCGGCGCTGACCGGTCCGGCGGCCCCGGACTGGTCGCCGCCGGCCAGCACTTCACCGGTGCCCTGCTCGGGAGTGCCGCCGGCGGCCGGAGCCTGGGCGCCGGGGGCGGTGTTGGCACCGGGCGTTTCACCGGGCTTGGGTGCGCTGCCGCCGTTCGCATTCGCCTTCTGGTTGTTGTTCCCGTTGTTCCCGTTGTTCCCGTTGGTTCCATTGGCCCCGTTGTTCCCGCCACCCGGGGCGTTCTTCTGCGGTTGCTGCTGTTCTTGCTGCGCTTGCTGCTGCTGTTGCTCCGGCGGCACCCAGGCCGGGTTGAACGTCGGGTTGGGGCAAGCGTCGAAATCCGCCTTGGTCGGTTTGTTCAGGTTCGCCGGCAGTGCGCCAGGGTCCGGGGCGCCGGGGATCGACTTGATCGCGTCGTAGCCGAAGCTCACCAACTTGGGCGGCAGGGGCGAGTAACCCATTCGTGGGGCCTGCCCCTGTCCGGCACACAGGAAGTACTTGATGAACTTGCCGAGCGTCTCGCCCTTGGCCTCGTCGAACGAGAACTGCTTCGCCGCCGGCACGATCATGTAGCTGTAGCTGGAGATGGGGTAGGCCCGCCGGTCCGGGTTGGTGTAGACGTCGTCCAGGATCTGCGTACTGTCCGGGTTCAGCCGGGCCTTGGTGAGCGCGACAGTCACCGCGTCCGAGGTGGGCTGGGTGTAGACGCCGCCGGCGTTCTTGACCGAGGCCACCGGGAACTGGCGCTGGATCGCGAACGCGGTCTCGACGTAGGTGATCGCGCCCTCGCCGTACCCGGCCGCGACGTAGTTGGCCACGCCCTCGGAACCGGCCTGCGCCTTGGTCGCGCCCTTGACCGGGAACTCCGAGGTCATCCCGCCGGGGAAGAACGGCCGCCAGACCTCGCCGACCTGGTTGGTCAGGTACGCGGTGAACTGCGCGCTGGTACCGGAGCCGTCCGAGCGGACGACCGGGGTGATCGGAGTGGCGGGCAGCGAGAGCGCCGGGTTGTCGGCCTTGACCGCCGGGTCGTTCCACACCTTGATCTGGTTGGTGAAGATCCCGGCGATGGTGCGCGGTGACAGCTGAAGGTTGCGGACCTGCTGGCCGCGGATCTTCAGGTTGTACATGAACGAGGTGCCGCCCGCGACGATCGGCAGGTACTTGAACTTGGTGTTGGTGTTCCGCAGGGCTCCGAGTTCGTCGGTCGCACGGCCCGCACGGTCCACGTAGTTGCCCTGGAAGGGGATCTCCGAGACCGCGAAGTCGACCAGGTGGTTCATGAAGTCGGTTCGTCCGGCGGTGGATCCGTTCGGGGTGTAGTCGACCGCGAGGCCGCGGGCAGCGACGTCGGCCGCCCATTGCAGGGTGGCGGGCGAACTCCAGGTCGATCCGCTGCCGTGGATTCCGGTTGCCGCCGAGGCGGTACCGGCGGGCACGGCGAGCACCGGGACGGCGAGCAGGGAGACGATCGCCAGTCGTAGCAAGAGCGCGGGTCCGCGCTTGATCCTGGTCATGAAATGGGCTCCGGGGTAAGGGACTTGGCGGCGTCGGCGTCGGCGCGCCGCCGCTTGCGACGACCGGACTCGCCGGGGGCGCGCCCGCCGATCAGGCGCGCCAGGGTGAACAACACGAGGACGATCAGCAGCAGGGCCACGCCGGCGCCCCACGCGAGGGAGTTGAGCTCGTCGCTGGGCGATTTGTAGTTGACCCAGATGAAGTACGGCAGCGAGTTCTGCACACCACTGAACGGGTTCCAGTTCATCCCCGCGCTGCCGCCCGCGACCAGCAGTACGGGTGCGGTCTCACCGACCACGCGGGCGCAGCCGAGGATGACGGCGGTGACCAAGCCGCTGCGGGCGGTGGGCAGTACGACCTTCCACAGCGTGCGGAACTCGCTCGCGCCCAGCGCCAGCGAGGCCTCGCGCAGGCCGTTGGGCACCAGGCGCAGCACCACCTCGGTGGCGCGGGTGACCACCGGCATCATCTCCACCGACAGTGCCAGGCCCGCGGCCAGGCCGCAGAAGCCCTGGCCGAGCGAGATGACGAAGAAGGCGTAGACGAACAGGCCCGCGACCACCGAGGGGATCGCGGTCATCGCCTCGACGACCACCCGCACCACGGCGGCGAACCGGCCGCCGACCTCGTTCATGTAGATCGCGGCGATCACCCCGATCGGGACGCTCAGCAGGATCGCGATGGCCATCTGTTCGAAGGTGCCGACGATGGCGTGCGCGGCGCCGACCGCGACCCCGTCGGCGCTCAACGCGCTGAAGTGCCGCTGGGTGGCTGTGAAGAAGTCGACGTGCAGGATCCGGCCGAAGCCTTTGACGAAGACGTAGCCGATGACGGTGGCCACCGTGGCGACCAGCAGGGCCGCACCGGTGGAGATCACCGCGCCGGCCACCCGGTCTCGCGCGGCCACCCGGTCCAGGCGCATGCGGGTGGCGATCGCGTACAGCAGCAGGAAGCTCGCGTAGGCGGTGATCAGGTAGCCCTGCCAGCCGGAGACCGGCAGGATCCGTCCGTAGAGCACCCACGCGAGGCTCGTGCCGGCGACTGCGGCGCCGAGCGCGACGCCGATGTCGTCGGGGGCCACGCGGCGCAGGGCCACGCGGCGTTCCTCCGGTGGTCGCGGCGCGGGCGCGGGCGGCGGCGCGTCGGGCCCGGGCCGAACGATCGGCTCGGTGACGGTCATCGTCGTGGATCCCCTCGGTGGTGGGTCTGGTGGAGCCGCGGTTCGTTGGTCAGATCTCGGTGGACTTGCCGCTGCGCGAGCGGGCGACAAAGACGCCGGCGACGGTGTTGACGGCGAGGGTGAGGAGGAAGAGCGCGAGGCCGGCGGCCATCAGCGCGGAGATCGACTCGGTGTCGGCCTCGCCGTACTTCAGGACGATCAACGAGGAGATCGTCGAGCCCTGACCGTCGAGGACGCGGAACGAGAAGTCGGTGTTGAACGAGATGATCATCGCGACGGCGATGGTCTCGCCCAGGGCTCGGCCCAGGCCGAGCATGATGCCGCCGATCATGCCGCCGCGGCCGAACGGCAGGACCACCGAGCGGATCACGCCCCAGCGGGTCGCGCCGAGTGCGAGCGCGCCCTCCTTCTCTCCGGGCGGCGCCTGGCCGAACACCTCCCGGCTGACCGAGCAGCAGATCGGAATGACCATGGTGGACACCACCACACCCGAGATGAACAGCGAGGAGGTGAACTGGCTGTCCACAAACCGGGCCTTCACGTCGATCGTGCGGATCTCGAAGATCGGCAGGAAGCCCAGGTTCGTGGCCAGCCACCGGCTGACCGGGATCAGCTGGGGTTGCAGCGCGAAGAAGCCGAAGATGCCGTAGATGATGCTCGGCACCGCCGCCATCAGGTCCACGGTCGAGGTGAGTACGCCGCGCAGGCGCCGAGGCGCGAACTCGGTGATGTACAGGGCCGCGGTGAGCGCGATCGGCACCGCGACGGCGAGTGCGACGATCGCCACGAGGACCGTGCCGGTGAGCAGGCCGCGTACGCCGAAAGTACCGCTCTTGGGCTCCCACACGTCCTCGGTGAGGAAACCCCAACCGGCCCGGTCGAGCGCGCTGCTGCCCTGGTAGAGCAGGTAGCCGCCGATCGCGATGAGCAGTCCCAGGACCAGGATCGCGACGGCACGCGTGGTCCAGCGGAACACGTGGTCGGCCCTGGTCCGACGAACCGCGATCCGCCGGGGGCGATCGACGGGTTCCGGCGACTCGGGTGCGAACACGAGCGGATGTGCCATGACTGTCGGCTCCTGGAAGCGGGTGGTGAACCGACCTGACGGTTCGTCATGTCGCCCGGCGGTCAAGCCGGATGCCCCTCGCCTGGAGACAACCAGAACGCAGCACCGCATCAACTGTCCGCTACGGAAACAATCGGTGCCGAGGATGTACGGCAGACGTCCAATCCGTGCTGCCCGGGCTCCGGCTTGTCCGGTTTCCGTTACAGGCGCGGTCCGTTCGTGTGGACGCCTCGTGCGGCCCGGTGCCGTTTCCCTGCCGGACATCCCACGACGATCAGGCCGCTGCCAGCGTTGTCGGCGTCGGCCGCTGCGGTCGACGTCAGGCAAATGCCAAGAGAGAGTTGAGACTTCGAATGTCCAGCGTCTTCAGCATGCGCAAGACCGCCACCGTACTGGGCACCGCGACCGCCGCCATGGCGCTCGTCGTCGGCGCCAACGCCTCCGCTAACGCCAACACCTACGTCAACGCCGGCTCGGACACTCTCCAGAACGTCTCCCAGGCGCTGACGACCGAGTACGCGGCGAATGTCGACCCCAACGGCAACGACTGGGTCACGGTGAACGCCGGTGTCGCCGCCGGTGGCATCAGCACCGGCAAGGCCGAGTGTGTCACCCAGTACGGCGCCGGCACCGGACACGCCTGGCCGAACGGTTCGAGCGACGGCGTCAACGCGCTGCTGGCCCAGCGCGCCGGTACGAACGCCAAGTGCCTTGACTTCGCCCGCTCTTCGCGTGGCCCGAAGGCCGGCACCGCCGAGACCACCCTGAACTTCGTCCGGGTCGGCGGCGACGCCGTCACCTGGGCCACCAAGAAGCCCGGCGCCCCGGCGTCCCTGACCCAGGCCCAGCTCCAGGGCATCTACCGGTGCACGATCACCAACTGGTCCGCCATCAACCCGGCCCTGAGCGGCGCGATCCAGAAGCACATCCCGCAGGCCGGGTCCGGCACCCGCCAGGAGTTCCAGGACAAGGTCCTGGGCTTCGACCCGAAGGCGGCCTCCAACGGCGCCTGTGCCGCGCAGGTCATCGAGGGTGCGCAGGAGAACCGCGGCGACTCCCCGCTGATCACCTCCGTCGACGCGGTCATCCCCTACTCGCAGGCCGCTTACGGCGAGCAGACCACCCCCGCGTCGGGCGTGACCAACCACACCAACGGCTTCACCACCCGCCAGATCGGCGGCAAGGCGCCCAACGCGACCGGCTTCGTCGGCAACCGCTCGGTGTACTTCGTCTACGACCCGCTGAACGGCCTGAACAACACGAACGTCATCAACTTCACCAACTGGGCCAAGGACCCGGCGCAGCGCGCGATCTGGGCCACGTACGGCTTCGTCGCCTGAGCCACGCCCGACCCGCACCGCATGCCATGACGTGACGTGACCAGCGGCGGGGGGGGGGGGGGGGGGGGGGGGGGGGGGGGGGGCGCGGCCGCCCCCCCGCCCCCCCCCCCCCCCCCCGGGGCCCGCCCCCCCCCCCCCCCCACCCCCCCCCACCCCCGCCCCCCCCCCCCCCCCCACCCGCGGGCCCGGGCGGGAGCGCCGGGTCGGCGGGGCCCAACCCAAAGGGGCCCGGAGGAAA